>JBDSIB010000020.1:0-7457 GCA_039918155.1 Ferruginibacter sp. | reverse complement strand
CATCGTAATAAACATTTTTTGATCGAAGGTTATCATCCAGTTTTTCAGCAAAAGCTTTAATATCTGCTGGAGCATTTTCAAATTCAATGAACCATTCATGATAGCTTTTGCCTTCTGTTTGTGAAATAAAAGGTGCTACGGTAAATTCCCTTACCTGTGTATTTTGCTCCCCTACAGCTTTTAATAAAGCCGCTTCTACTTCTTCTACAATTACATGCTCACCAAAGGCAGAAATATAATGTTTGGTCCGTCCACTCACCACAAGACGATATGGATCTACAGAAACAAATTTTACAGTATCCCCTATATTATAAGCCCACAAACCAGCATTACTGGTAATGACCAATGCATAATTTTCTCCAACTTTTACATCTTTCAGCATTAGCCTTGTTGGCTTAGGATTGTTTATTTCTGCAACAGGAATAAACTCATAAAATATTCCACTGTTGGTATTCAACAGCATCCCTGGCTCTTTCTGCGTATCCTGGAAGGCAAAAAAGCCTTCACTTGCCGGGAACAATTCGATGTTATCAATACTGCGTCCAATGCTTTCCGTTAGTTTGGCTTTATACGGTTCATAATTTACACCGCCTTGCACCATCACACTGAAGTTGGGAAAAAGCTCTCCTATTTTTTTACCCGACTTTTCTACTAGCCTGTCAAAATACATTTGCATCCATGGTGGTATACCGCTGATGAGCGTCATATTTTCATTGATCGTTTCTTCTACTATCTTATCCAGCTTTGTCTCCCAATCTTCTATGCAGTTTGTTTCGTAAGAAGGTAATTGATTTGCTCTTAAATATTTCGGCACATGATGATTTACAATACCACTAAGCCTTCCTGTTGGTATACCGCCAATTCTTTCCAGCACAGGCGACCCACTGAGAAAGATCATTTTGCCATCTGCAAATTTTGTATTGCCCGTTTCAGCCATATAACACAACAATGCATTCCGTGCAGTATTGATATGGTTAGGAATAGAATCTTTTGTAATAGGAATATATTTTACACCACTGGTGGTACCGCTTGTTTTTGCAAAATAAATGGGCAAGCCTTTCCACAAAATGTTATGCTTACCTTCTTTTATTTTTTCAATGTAAGGTTTAAAGGCTTCATAATCCCGGATAGGAACCTGCTTCACAAAATCCTCATAAGTTTTTATATTCTGAAAACCATGATCTTTCCCAAACTGTGTTTTCACACCCGTTTTGATCAACTGGTTGAAAAGTTGCTGTTGGTCTGCAACAGCGGTCTCCATTCCCTTTTTTATCTGCTTATGTATGTATATGGCAAAAGGTTTTGCCAGGAAAGATTTTATTTTCATTACTGCTTTCTCCGCTTTAGGGGTTAATTACAATTACATTGCCATTCTGTATCCAGGTCTATAACGGTTACCACTACCAGTTCGTTACTATGCGGTGCAAATACGATCCTTACGTGTTGCTTGTCATGTGTAACGCCTTCCAAAGGGTAAGTCTTGCCCTTTGAATCTTCTTCTATTTTACTATAATTAAGTGTACCGTTTACCAGTATTTCTTTTACTTCTGATTCATCAATATGGCGGCAGTCCATCCTGCATTTTGCGTGTTTACTGTACACAATATTTTTAATAGTTCTATCAAATTCATCGTTGGAAACCGGCACTGTAATATTGGTAGTATGCGTAGCGCCACGCTGGTTCTTTTTAACCCAGACAAATAATAAGATTGCTGCCAACAATGCCAGGAAAGGAAAGTATTTTTTATTCACGCTGCAATTTAGGAATAATGGGTGAATCGTGAGGTGGTTGAGGATGGGAAAGGGTGAATGGTTGGATTGTTGAATAGCGAAATGGTTGAACTGGTAAATTGTTGAATTCTTTTAACAATCTTGAATTTACATACAATTGACGCATCGCCCAATAACTAACTGACTAATGCACAAATCAACTACTTCCCAACTCAAAATGTATTATTTTTGCGGCGATGGAAAAAACGGTGGCATTACATACGCTTGGCTGCAAGCTGAATTTCAGTGAAACGACCGCTATTGGCCGTTTACTGGAAAATGATGGCTTCATTAAAAAAGAATTTAATGAAGTGGCAGATGTATATGTAATAAATACCTGTTCCGTTACAGAAAATGCCGATAAAGAATGCCGTTACCTGGTAAGAAGTATTCAGCGGAAAGCTCCCGAAGCATTGGTTGTGATCACAGGTTGCTACGCACAGTTAAAGCCTCAGGAAATAGCTTCCATCCCGGGGGTTGATTTAGTGCTTGGCGCAGCCGAGAAGTTTAATATAGCGGCACATCTCAAAGAAATTACAAAAAATGATGCAACAAAAATCTGCAGTTGCGACATTGAAGATGTGAACATTTTTATTCCTTCTCATTCTGTAAAAGAACGCACCCGAATATTTTTAAAAGTGCAGGATGGCTGCGATTACAATTGCAGTTTTTGTACTATACCCATGGCAAGAGGAAAAAGCCGTAGTGATGAAATTGATAATATTCTCAGCAATGTACAAAGCATTGCAGATGGCGGAGCGAAAGAAATTATTTTAACCGGCATTAACCTCGGTGATTTTGGAAAAGGCTATACGGGTGGTAAAAAGCATGGCGAAAACTTCTTTGACCTCGTTAAAGCACTGGATAATGATACAACTAGTATAGAACGCTATCGAATATCTTCTATTGAGCCAAATTTGTTAAGCAATGATATTATTGAATTTGTAAGCAACAGCAAAAAATTCATGCCGCATTTTCATATTCCTTTGCAGAGTGGAAGTAACAAAACATTAGCGGCTATGCGTCGCCGGTATAAAAGAGAATTGTATGCAGAAAAAGTTGGTCTTATAAAAATGATGATGCCCCATTGCTGCATTGGTGTAGATGTGATCGTCGGCTTTTCCGGCGAAACGGATGAAGACTTTGCAGAAACAGCCGATTTCCTGCAATCGCTGGATATTAGCTACCTCCATGTATTCACATATTCTGAAAGAGATAATACACATGCCCTTTCGCTCGGCCCGGTAGTACCTATGCAAAAAAGACACGAACGCAATAAGATACTGCGGAATATCAGTTATTTAAAAATGCAGGAATTTACCCAAAAGCATATCGGCCAAACAAGAAAGACCCTTTTTGAAACCGTCAATAAAAATAGTATGATCGAAGGCTACACAGATAATTATATAAAGATCACAACCCCTTATAAAAAAGAATGGGTGAGTGAGATTGTGGAATGGACGGTATAGAGGTTCAAAAGTTCAAGGTTCCAAAAGTTCAAAAGGTTTTCTAAGTTTGCATTTCATAAACTGAATTGAACATTGAACATTGAACATTGAACATTGAACATTACCGTACATACTCCCGCAAATATTCAAACGGGTCATTCAACTCTCCTGCTTTCACAATCGTAGCATTATCTATTAGTTTACTTCCTTCTGTCAGCAGATCCTGCAAAACATATTTTAATAATTGCTCGCCGAAATATCGGCTTGCATCCCGTGGCAATTCATTTGGTAAGTTACCAACAGCCATTACATCCACAGAATTTTGCAGGTAAGGAACAGTTTTTGTGAATGAATTTTTATCAACTCCATATATGGGGTTTTCAATATTACTGTCGCCAAGATTACAGGGCACAGATCCATGGGCATCATCTGTAATATCAGAGATCGTTTGTATTTTAAAATCAGCTTTAGAAATAGCCTCCAGCTCAAACAGCCTTGGGATGCGGCTTTCCCAGTACACACCGTTCATCAAAATATCAGTATGCGGAATGAAATTTTTAAAAGTGCAATCATAGTTTTCCGGGTTTGTATGAAAGTCTTCCCGATTGTATTTTCCTGTTTTTTTGTGGCGGTACAAGTCAGCTCCTTTCAAATGTATGTAGGCTGGGTAAGTCAGTTTCTTTTCCAGGTATTCATCTTCTTCCACTTCATGTACACCCAGCAGATTCATTATTTCCAGCACACCATGCGCTACCCTGCCACTGCCGGTAATAGCAATTTTTATGTTGGGCAATTTTAATCCAAAATAAGTATGTACCAGGTGTTGAAAATTTTTTGATGCGCCCACTCTCTGTAACGCATATGCGCCCGTGCGGTTTCCATAAGCCATCATCCCATTGTGTGCGCCAACGATACCGGCAAAAAAGCCAAAGCCGATGATCCTGGTACCATCTTCATGTTCCAGGCATTCATAATCTACCAGTGTTATTCTTTTTGCAATTATTTCCTGCAGCATTTTTTTATTATAAGGCTGCATTTTCTTTGTGTGAGAAAAAAATAAATACGTTTTGCATTCAATCAGCATATCCACCGGTACTTCTTTGATCCCCATTAAAATATCACATTCGCTAACATCTTCTTTTACTTCAATACCGGCCATTTGATACTCCTTATCACTGAAACACCTGTTGCTACTGTGCTGCACAATCACCTGTATATCCATCCTGTTTTTACGGAGCCATTTACATTGTGCCGGTGTAAGTGCCACCCGGTTATCTGCCGGCGTTTTCCCCTCCCGTATCAATCCTATTTTCAGCATGGAGCAATTTTTATAAACGCAATTTACTACTATAGATTCACGGATGACGCTGATTGAACGAATAAAACGGATATCTATAAAATAATTTATCTCTGGAATCTGTATTTATCCGTGTGTCTATCCATTTATCTTTGCAGTATGAATTATTTTGAACTTTTTGAAATAACTGTTGCACCCACAATAGAAAAAACCGGACTCTCCAAAAAATATTTTGAACTTCAGAAAAAGTTTCACCCTGATTTTTTTACCAATGAGTCAGATGAAGAGAAAGAAAGTGTGCTACAACAATCTGCTGATATAAATAAAGGCTTTAAAATATTTCAGAACAAAGAGAAGACCATAGAATACTTTCTACAGCTAAAAGGTATCATCGCTACCGATGAAAAATACGTTCTTCCACCAGATTTTCTAATGGAGATGATGGAACTGAATGAAGAACTGGATGAAGCAGATCCGGAACTTACCCTGGGTAAAGTGAAAGCGTACGAAACAAGCCTTTATGCAGGCATAGAGCAGCTTTTAGCGAATTATAATGACGGCATAACAACAGCTTCTGACTTTGAAAAATTAAAAGCCTATTATTACAAGAAAAAATATTTAGAACGTATTTTGGACAGATTGACTGATTAATGTAATATTGCATCCCGTTCTAAGAGAGTTGCCCATGTGGCGGAATTGGTAGACGCAGTAGACTCAAAATCTGCCGTTCGCAAGGGCGTGAAGGTTCGATTCCTTTCGTGGGCACTTGATTATCAATCAATTATAGAAGCCGGTTAATTCCGGCTTTTATAATTTGCAAACAATTTGCAAACAAATGCAATTCTGAGCAACCAAAATGATTTCTGTTGAAATATTTAGAATGGAAAAGAACTTTAATAACTTAAAGGTATTAAACATTCCCAAATTTTTTGGCAAAAAGAAATTAACAAAAAAAAACTTAGTAATCAAGCCTGTACTTTTTTGAAACTTTTTACAACTGCTTTTTGAAGCTGATGGAATTTCGGGGTTAGGCTTAGCCTGCCAATTTTCTTTTCCCTGATGTAGCTCAATACCTCTTCTTTATCAAAATAAACCCTACCCCGCTGTTTGTGTGATGGCATCCCTCGCTTTACCCAGTCAGTAAGGGTTACCAATGAAATGCGAAGAAACTTTGCAGTTTCTTCACGGTTTAATAATCCATCTACAGCTTTGAGATTTTCATGGACAGCCTGATTGGTTTCCATTATACATTCGCTTACCGATTCTTTCACCCATTTCTTAAAATCACTTTCGGTAATAATTATTAGGTTTTCCATAACTGACATTTATTTTCACAGTTTACTAAAAATACATTGCTTCCTGTATTCCATTTACAGAAGGGTAATAACACATAGAGTCATATTCATCCACGTTATTCCTAAATTTATTATATGTATACCGGGCGTTAATTTTTAATCCCATAATTATTTCTTTCCCGAAAATCAAAATCGGATTAACAGCGTTCAAATTCAATTTTTGGAGCAATGCCCTGTACACACCTATATTCAATGGATCTATTCTGTCATCACGTGCTATGGCAACGTAAAAATCTATTAATGGTCGAAAGAGTTCCATTGTATCAACTTTCGTGTTTTAATTTTCTTCTTTTTGTGACTATTCGTTTCTTTCGAAGTAAACCACTTTCATTTGTAGATTCTGATCCATGGTCTTCACTAACTGGTTCATTTGGCACTTTCCTTTTAGCCTGCATCTGTTTTTCCAACCATTTGTTTTGTAAAAACCTATAAGCCTCATCAACAGAAATGTCAGCCTGCCCACGAAATAAATAAAATCGCTGGCTCACTTCTGATTTATTTTTTAAAGGGCTGATACTACCTACCAATTCCTGGTATGGAATACCAGCCCAGAATTTCAACTTTAATCCAGTAGAAATCCCTTTGCCCTCTTCAGAAGTTTCTATTGTTTTCAATTCTTCAATTAAAGATTCAATTTTTTGCGCTTCTTCCCAGCTGGCTTTGTCTTCAGCATTCCAATTCAATTTTGTTTCAAAATCAAAAGCAATTTTCCAATCTATTTCTGTCATCCTTTTTTCTAATCCAGCAATATCAACCCCATTGATTGAGCTACCTGATAGAGCCATTTCTTTTTGAAGAATTGCATCATAATACATCAAAGAATAGATTTCATTTTTACCATCTTTTTCAAAATATAAATGAAAACGCAGTTGGTCTTTAATTTTTACCATTTTTTGAGAAATCATAAAACTATGAGGCTTGAAACAAATGCGTTTTAAAATTAAATAACCGGCATTCTCAAATCCTAATAGTTGTAATTGTTCTGCTAATGCAGTAATATTTTGAATGTTCATGATTGCTGTTTTTGCAATTAGGAAAGAGGTTTAGAATTACTAGCTACGATACGCCCAAACCTTTTTTAGTACTTTCTCTTTTTTTTGGCAATAGGCTATTGGTGTTTTTTTTCATCAGGGCTTCTTTTTCTGGTTTAAGTGCTGGTTTTAAATCTTTTTTTTTATTATTGTCCAATTCTTCCTTTACCAAATTGCTTACCCTGGCACCAAGTGTTTGATAATTTTCAATAGCTTCCTTTGCCAGCATTTTCATGTTGGAATCATACAAATTCACTTTTTTGTATTGTGGATCAGCTTCAATAAACATCTTATGGCTATTACCATCTTTTTCAATTGTTACAGATTGTACATTCCCTTTTTGCAGTGATTGCATTAAAGCCTTTTCTTTATCAGGTACTTTCAAATCCGTTATGGGAAATTTCTCAACTGCTGCTTTCAAATCAAAGCCATACTTTTCGTGAAATTGTTTTACTTCAAAATTGTTGTTCTTGTCTTTGTTTTCAAAGTCAAGCTTCATCCAGGCTTTGTACGGTACGTTATCTTTTGTAAGCAAGTCTTTTTGAACAGCCCTGCC
>JBDSIB010000019.1:0-3962 GCA_039918155.1 Ferruginibacter sp. | reverse complement strand
AAGTTCCTGGCTTCCTTCTTTAATTTCTATTGCTGTTATCAGGGCCTTGGCACCATTAGTTACTGCTTTGATCGCGGCGGGTAAAGTGGGATCAAATATGGGGGCCGAGCTGGGTTCTATGAAAGTGACAGAACAGATCGATGCAATGGAAGTATCAGGAACCAATCCTTTCAAATTCCTGGTGGTTACAAGAATAGCAGCAATCACTTTGATGCTGCCCATCCTTGTTATTTATACCGGCTTAATAGGTATGTTAGGCGCTTACCTTAATATTCATCAAAATGAACTGACGAGTTTTCCCGCTTTCATCAACAGTGCTTTTAAAACCATTTCTTACCTGGATATTATTTCGTCTGTTTTTAAGGCAACATGTTATGGTTTTACGATCGGAGTAGCAGGTTGCTACCAGGGTTATTTTGCCAGGAATGGCACCAAAGGTGTTGGCATTGCGGCAAATGCTGCTGTGGTAATTGCCATGTTTATGATTTTTGTTGAGGAGATGCTTATTGTACAATTTGTAAATGCTATCAGATAAAAATGGACCGGAATAAGTAATTATGGAAAAAGAGGAAGTGCATATTGATAACGGGGATACAGTTATTTCTATAAAGGATTTAAAAAAATCATTCGAAAATAACGAGGTACTCAATGGAATTGATCTTGAAATTCTGAGGGGAGAAAATATAGCCGTACTCGGTCGTTCAGGTAGCGGGAAATCGGTCTTGATAAAAATTATTTCGGGCTTGTTAAAACCGGATAGTGGCACCGTAAAAGTGTTGGGCCAGGAGATAGATAAGATAAGCGGAAAAGCATTACAGGCACTGCGCTTAAAAATTGGATTCTCTTTTCAAAGCAGTGCATTGTATGATAGTATGAGTGTAAGAGAAAACCTTGCATTCCCATTGGTAAGAAACAAACGCAATTTAAAAACCAGGGAGGTTAACATGGCAATCGAAGCTGTTCTCAATGATGTAGGTTTATCGCAAACGATCAATCAAATGCCGTCAGAACTTTCAGGTGGCCAACGCAAGCGTATTGGCATTGCCCGTACGCTGATAATGAAGCCGGAAATTATGTTGTATGATGAACCAACTTCCGGTCTTGATCCGCTGACCTGTATTGATATAAATAACCTGATCCTTAAAGTGCAGCAGCAATACAACGCCAGTTCAATTATTATCACACACGACCTTACCTGTGCCAAAACCACTGCCAACAAAGTAACGATGATAGTGGAGGGAAAGTTCATCACACCCGGAACTTTTGCCAACGTTTTTAATGAAGAGAACGCAGTAACAAAGAATTTTTATGATTATAATTTTATCAACAACAAATGAGTACTTTAAAAAATAATCGTCCGGTAGTAGTTGGAATATTTATCCTCCTCGGTCTGGCAATATTGGTAGTTACCATATTTACATTAGGTGGAGAGAAAAAAACTTTTGTAAAATCATTTACCCTACACGCCGTATTTGATGATGTCAGCGGATTGCTGAAAGGAGGGAATGTATGGTTTTCAGGTGTTAAAATAGGTACGGTCAAGAACATCCGGTTTTACGGTAAAACGCAGGTAGAAGTGACGATGAGTATTGAGGATGATGCACAACCTCATATACGTAAAACGGCAATGGCAAAAATTGGCTCCGATGGGTTGATAGGAAATAAAATCGTTGTTATTTATGGCGGAGATGATACCAGTCCCCAGGTGGAAGCGAATGATTTTTTACTTTCCGAACCTGCGTTAAGTACAGATGATATGCTGGCAACCTTACAGGTAAATAATAAAAATCTGTTGGAAATAACAACAGATTTTAAAAGCATCAGCAAAAAAATTGATAGTGGAAATGGAACATTGGCAACTTTACTAAATGATCCGGCTATGGCTAATAAACTGAACAGTACCATTGATAAGTTAGAAGCTACCGTATCAAATTTTAAAGCTGTTTCTTTAACCAGCAAATCTGTTCTATCCAATCTTCACCTCTTTTCAGCTAAAATAAATACGCCTGGTAATTCTGTCAATGATCTTGTATCCGATACCATTATGTATGATAATATCAGGGGAACTTTATCCCAACTGGAAAGATCTGCGGATGCGGTTGCTAAGTTTACTGCTAACTTAAAAACGGTAAGTGACAGGCTGAATCAGAAGAACAATGTAGTGGGCGTGTTAGTAAATGATTCATCAGCAGCATCGAGTATAAAAGAAACCTTAAAAAACTTAGAAACCAGCAGTCAGAAATTAGATGCGGACCTGGAAGCACTTCAACATAATTTTTTACTAAAAGGATTTTTTAGAAAAAAAGCAAAAGCAGATAAAGAAAAAGAGGGTGAATAATTTAGTAACTCCCTGTCGAAAAAAGATTATCCCATAAGCGTTAATAACAAGGAGAATAAAATAACCTGGTTAGGCCTCACTTTAATAAATAACCAAGGTATTATAAAGAGATGAATGAAAGAAGTAGCACATGTTATTAAAATTAATTATAGAAAGGTATGTAAGTAAAGAATAAAAGTTCGGCAGCGTATAATTTAAAAACGTATTTGTATGAAGAGAAGGGAATTTTTAATCGTTGCCGGAAGTACTGTAGCTGTTGCCGGCATAACATATTACCTGGGGAGTGACAAAACTAATTTTGTAAGGGAAGACAGCAAGCAAAATCCTGTTGGGAAATTTCCTCTAACAAATGATGAAAGAGAAATTTTGTTTCTAGCATCTCTTGCGCCAAGCGGTCATAATACCCAGCCATGGTTTATTAAATATCTTGAACCGTATCACTGGATTGTCTGCAACGATAAAACCAGATGGCTTATTGCTGTTGACCCAACGCAAAGAGAAACAATTTTATCAATAGGCGCATTTGCGCAAACATTGGAATATGCAGCAGCAAATGCAGGTTATAATTGTGTATTTACTTTATTAGCGAGCACTAACCAGGATGAAAATATAATGGATGTAAAACTCACGAAACCATCTGGTGTAGCTACTTTTGATATCGCTAAAATAAAAAGTCGAAGAACGGTTCGTTCAAATTATTTGAATGATGTGTTGAAAAATGAAGATGCGAACTTTTTATTAAATGAAGAAAAAGATTGGTTCCATTTTATACAAAAGGGCTCAAAAGAATATACGTATTTGAACGAGCAAACCATTGAAGCAAATAGGATTCAATCCTACCGGAATACTGCTGAAAAAGAATTGTCTGACTGGATAAGATTCAGCAGCAAGGATGCTAAAAAAAACAGGGATGGATTAACAGCTGCCAGCATGGAAATAGAAGGCCTACCTGCCTGGGTAGTTCGTAATTTCTATAATAAAAGCAGTGTGATGAAAAATAGTTTTAGAGATAAAAATATTGATAATGTTATAAATCAGGTATCACAATCTGCAGGCTGGTTGTTGATTACCAGTAAAGACAATTCAGTGGCAACATTATTAGAAACTGGAAAAAGAATGCAGCGGCTATTTTTAAAAGTAAGGAACAAAAGCATTGCTATTCATCCTATGACACAGATATTGGAAGAATCATTTACCAAACTAAACATTAATAAATCAATCGGCATCACAGACAATATCCAATTTATTTTAAGAGTGGGTTATGTAAAGGATTACCCTGAACCGGTTTCGTTAAGACGGCCAGTGGATTGGTTTGTAAGAACATAAATATTATGTAATCTAAAATTTTAAAACAATAAACATGTCAGAAACTATTATCATCGTGCTGATCAGCCTTGCCGCAGCAGCACTCGTTATTTTCCTGATTTGGAAAAATAATAAGGATAAAAAACTCCTTAACCCTGATGCCGGAGATGCGGTTGAGGAAGCTATGGGTGACTATGAACGAAGAATGGATGAAGTATGAGCGTAATTTTAATGTACGCTTAAGCTTACGGCAGATGCAGATTTTTGCCGACGATTTGCGTTGCTGAATTTGCAAGATGGCTCAATATGTCTTTAACTT
>JBDSIB010000018.1:0-16348 GCA_039918155.1 Ferruginibacter sp. | reverse complement strand
GCCATTTCTATTGCGCTCTATTTTTCACCGCTGAATAATTCTGCTACAGCAATGTATATTATAGCTGCTGCATTAGGTTTTGGTACCGGCTTCTGGGCAATTTTCGTTACCATGGCAGCAGAGCAATTCGGCACCAACCTCAGAGCTACTGCCGCTACAACTGTACCTAACATGGTGAGAGGAGCGTTGCCATTAATGCTTTTATTATTTAACGGTTTGCAACATTATACTGATTATGTAAATGCAGGGTTAATTACGGGTGTTATTATTATGTTGATTAGTTTTGTAGCTGTATATTTTACCGAGGAAACTTTTGGTAAAGATTTAAATTATATCGAAAATTAAAAGACGATGATGCAGGTAGATAAATGTATTCAGATTTTTCAGCAAAGTATAAATGATTATCACAAGAATGATTCTGTGGACACGGTTATAAATAATCCTTATCCAAAAGACAATCTGGATCATTTGCTTTATTTGAAAAACTGGGTAGATACTGTGCAATGGCATTTGGAAGATATAATTCGTAATCCGGAAATAAATCCTGTAGAAGCGTTGGTTTTGAAAAGAAAAATAGATGCCTCCAATCAACATAGAACAGACCTGGTAGAATATATTGACGGCTGGTTTTTAAAAGAATTTGCAGGTATTTCTTTAAAAGATGATGCTACTTATAATACAGAAACTCCGGCCTGGGCCATTGATAGATTATCAATATTGGAGTTGAAAATATTTCACATGCGGGCAGAGGCAGAAAGAAAAGAAGCTACGCCGGAACATCAGAAGGCCTGCGGAGAAAAACTTGCTATCTTATTAACACAGAGATTAGATCTGTCTTCAGCTATTCAGCAATTGCTCAATGATATTTCGCAAGGCAAAAAATTTATGAAAGTGTACAAGCAAATGAAAATGTACAATGATGAAAGTCTGAACCCGGTGTTGTACAAACAAAAAAAATAATGCCCGCAATCCCACGTCACATCCTTATTCTCCGGTTTTCCGCTTTGGGCGATATTGCAATGGCAGTGCCCGTTATAAAAAATTTATTACAACAACATCCTTCTCTCCAGGTTACTTTTGTTTCTGTTCCATTTGTAAAGCCTTTGTTTGATGGAATAGAGCGGTTGGATTTTTATGGGGTTGATATTAAAAATGACTATAAAGGATTTAAAGGTTTGTATGATCTCAGCAAAAAGCTAAAACGAGAAATTGACTTTGATGCTGTTGCTGATATTCATGATGTGCTGCGTACTAAAATACTCCGTTTTTTTCTTGGTAAACAAAATGCTGTGATCGATAAAGGCCGGAAAGAAAAAAAAGAATTGACCCGGCCACTAAATAAAATACTTCGTCCTTTAAAAACCGGGTTTCAACGTTACGCAGATGTGTTTGAAAAATTAGAATATAAAATTACACTGGATACTGAAAAAGGATACAGCAGTTTGCAGCCTGATACTCCATTACTTTTCGGCAGGAAAGAAAATAATTTTTATGTTGGCATTGCACCATTTGCAAAGCACAATGCAAAAATGTATCCGCTTGATAAAATGGAACAGGTAGTAGATCTATTATTACAGGATGAACGAATAAATCTATTTATTTTTGCAGCAAAGAATGAATTACCAGCCATTAATAAATGGATGCAGAAAAGTAATAAGATTTCTTTAGTTGCCGGAAAATATTCTTTAGCACAGGAACTAAATTTGATTTCTCAATTAGATGCAATGATCAGTATGGATTCTGCTAATATGCATCTGGCTTCTTTATTCAGCGTACCGGTTATTTCTATTTGGGGAGGCACCCATCCTTTTCTGGGATTTTATGGCTGGGGTCAACTGTATGAAAATATTGTTCAGACAGAAATGCCATGCCGCCCATCTTCAGTATTTGGAAATAAAGATTGCCCCGTACACGGCGCTGCAGGCTGCATGCAGCAAATAACTCCGGAAATGATCTATGATAAAACAATAGCTGTACTTCATCAACGCAGTTTATAATGGCTGTTAATGTATTTACAATTAGATGTTTCTTAATATTTATTTACGCCATTCCGGTGTTGCTTTGAAAAATTTCCCTGGATGAAAATATTGTTTATTTTCCTTACTAATTTTTTCTTTTATTTAAATGTGCAGGCGCAGTTTGTTACCAATGTGTATTGGACGGAAGATACAGGTATGCCGGGTACAGAAACGATCTATTATCATCCTAATAAAAAATTGCAATGGGCAGATTTTAATGGTGTACCAACTATTCCTGGAAATGTAGCAGCAATTACCGCTTCTGGTTTCGGCTACAAAGCATCTATGAAAAATAATGGTACAAAAGGCCAGTTGAATGTCGGTGTATATTGTTATTTTAATAAAAATAAATCCTGGGTAAAGCCTGGTAAAACTACCAGCTATATTTTAAATCATGAGCAACACCATTTTGATGTAAGCTTTATTGCTGCAAGTTTATTTGCAGATAAATTAAAGAGAGTAGAAATAAATTTAAAAAATTATAACACAGTTTTGCCCGCTATTTATAAAGAGTGTTGCGATATAATGAATAAAATGCAGGATGAATATGATGGCCAGACAAAGAATGGACAGTTAAAAGATGTGCAGATAAAATGGAATCAATTTATTGTTTCAAAACTTGTTAAATGATTTTTTATAAATTCACTACCAGCACCGCTATTTTTAATTCATGGCGGACTGCATTAACTGTTTGCCCATATAATATATCTTTTATACCGGAGTGGCCATGAGCACCAATTACGAGCATATCAGTTTCATTTTGTTTTACAAGTCTTACTATTTCTTTTACCCTGTTTCTAAAACCTATTTCACCACTTACATTTATCCCTTTTCCACTTAATTGTTTAAGATAAATTTCCATCTGCTCTTTATCCTTCTGCGTTTCATAATCATCACTTTCTTTTCCATGTAATTTTGCAGAAGCACTTTCAACAATGTGAATTAGTAAATATTTTGTATCATTATTACCCTGGCCTAAAGCCGCAGATAAAATTTTACTATCGTTCTCACTGAAGTCCAAAGCTATTGCAATTTTTTTGTACCGCGGTGGTGTAAGGTCATTTAATACCACAGGCGCATTGTGCATTTCAATAGATTTTATTTTTTGTTTTTTATGCAGCCAGGGAAATATGGTGATATAAAAAAGTAGCCCTGCAAAGAAAATTCCGAGCAAGATGATCAATACCTGTATTGAAAAATGATATTCCGCAAACGATGGCACAATTTCATTCAGCAACATTTTTAAATTGAGGTATACAAGTACAATTGCAATAAGCCATGCTCCAACTTTTGTTAAATTATTTATTGCAAATTTCCCCATGGCTTTTTTATCGCTTACAAAATGTATGAGTGGGATAATAGCAAATCCAAGCTGCAGACTTAATACTACCTGGCTCATTACCAGCAAAGCATCCACTTCATTTTCACCATAAATAATAATCACGATTAAAGCAGGAATAATGGCGATCAACCGTGTAACCAACCTTCTGAGCCATGGATTTATCCGCAGGCTTAAATATCCTTCCATGATGATCTGCCCGGCTAAAGTGCCGGTAACCGTGCTGCTTTGACCTGCTGCAATCAATGCCACTGCAAATAAAATGGGCGCTGCATTTCCAAGAAAGCCAGGTAACAAGCGATGCGCTTCTTTAATTTCTGCCACCTGGGAATTACCAGTTTTAAAAAATACTGCAGCAGCCAAAATTAATATGCCTGCATTTACAAAAAAGGCAATGTTCAATGCAATAGTTGTATCAATACGATTAAACCTGATTGCCTGTTTTATTCCTGCATCTGTTTTTTCAATTTTTCTTGATTGTACCAAAGCTGAATGCAGGTAAAGATTGTGCGGCATCACGGTTGCCCCGATAATTCCTATAGCGATGTACAAAGCTTCTTTATCAGGAAATGAAGGAATAAATCCTTTTATTATTTCTCCTGCATCTGGCTTTGCTAAAATCACCTGTATCAAAAATGCAATTGCAATAATGCCTACCAGCGCTATTATAAATGCTTCCATTTTACGCATTCCTAATTTTTGCAGGTACAACAATAAAAATGTATCGAGTACTGTAATGCTAACACCCCAGATAAGTGGCAAGCCGGTTAGTAATTGTATACCAATTGCCATCCCCAACACTTCTGCCAGGTCGCAGGCAGCAATAGCAATTTCTGCCAGCAAGTACAAAACAAAGTTTACATATTTCGGGTATGCTTCCCTGTTAGCTTGTGCCAGATCACGCCCTCTTACTATGCCAAGCCTCGCAGAGAGTCCCTGGAGTAACAATGCCATCAGGTTGCTCATCAGTAAAACCCAGATAAGGGTATAGCCGTATTTGCTGCCGCCCGCTAGGTCTGTAGCCCAGTTTCCCGGATCCATGTAACCCACACTTATCAAATAAGCAGGCCCAAGAAAAGAAAATATTCTCCGCCATCCTGTTTTATTGATAGTAGTATCAATACTGCCATGTACTTCACTTAAAGAATTATCAGAATGTTGTGTGTGTTTCATCATACTGTACAAAAAATATTTTTTGCTACCTGTTCACTTAATATTGTTGCAGCATATTTTTCAACCTTTATTTCTACAGAACCATCGAAATCAAACTTCTTGTTTATTTTCAATTTGGTACCTATCTGTATGTGATAATGCTTTAATAGATCAAGCATTTTTACACTTTGGTCTTTTATAGAACTTACTGTGAGTATTTTTTTTAATGGGAGTGTAGCAATATCAGATTGTTTTACTACCCTTATTTTTCCATTCTTATCAGGTATAGGGTCTCCGTGTGGATCAAAACATGGATGGTCGAGGTATTCATCCAGTTTCTGTACCAGCATCGGGTTATTTACATGTTCCATTTCTTCAGCTATCACGTGCACTTCATCCCATTTCATTCCCAGCTTATTTACTAAAAAATATTCCCAAAGACGATGCTTTCTGATGATATCAAGCGCTATTTTATTCCCTATATCAGTCAGTGTAAAGTTTTTATAAGGCCGGTAGTTGATAATCTTCTTACTGTGCAATTTCTTAAGCATATCAGTTGCGGAAGCTGCTTTTGTATTTACGGCTCCTGCCAACATCGTTGTAGAAACAGTACTGTTTGCTTCCTGTAAATTAAAAATGCTCTTTATATAATTTTCTTCGCTTACAGAATATTTCATTCTATCTAAAAATAAATTTAGACAAATCTAAAAATAAATTTAATTATTTCAAAATTTTAAAAATTAATTAATATGTATTTTTTACACTACAGTATTGCTATTTATTAATTACGATTTATATTGCATCCAAATAAAAATGCACATATGAATTTTTCTCAGTTCGAAATCCCATACCCGGTCAATCAGGATTTCAGCAAACGTATTGCTTACTTTTCAATGGAATTTGCTGTACAACAACCCCTTAAAATCTATAGCGGTGGTCTTGGCTATTTAAGTGGTTCTCATTTAAGAAGTGCTTATGAACTTCGTCAAAACCTAATAGGCGTAGGTATTTTGTGGAAATATGGTTATTACGACCAGGCACGTAATCCTGACCAAACATTGCAGATTCAATGGAATGAAAAACTATATAATTATTTAGAAGATACAGGAATAAAATTCCAGATAAATATTCACGATCATCCGGTTTGGGTAAAAGTATTTTATCTTAATCCTGAAACTTTTAAATCGGCACCACTTTTCTTATTGAGTACAGATTTGCCCGAAAACGATTATGTTTCTCAAACCATCTGCCATAAATTATATGATGCAAATGTTGCCACCAAAGTTGCTCAATTTATACTTTTAGGCGTAGGCGGTGCTAAGCTTATTGATGCATTAAATTTCAATCCGGAACTATATCACTTGAATGAAGCTCATGCTATCAGCAGTGCATTTTACCTATATAAAAAATATGGCAGTGCAGAAGAAGTGAAAAAAAGATTAGTGTTTACAACGCATACACCTGAAGAAGCAGGTAATGAAAAGCATGATATTTATTTATGTGAGAAGATGGGTTATTTCTGTGGGGTGCCGATAGAAGAAGTTAGAAAATTAGCCGGAATAACAGATGACCAGTTCAATCATTCTCTGGCAGCGTTGCGTTTTGCAAAGCTGGCAAATGGAGTAAGTCAATTACATGGTGAAGTGAGTAGGAAAATGTGGGGTAAGTATGAAGGTATCTGCGAAATTAAATCTATTACCAATGCACAAAACTGGCAATATTGGGCGGACAAGCAATTATATCATTTTATTGATGATCACAATATTGATGCTTTTATTGACAGAAAGCGATATCTTAAAAAAAGAGCATTTGATATTGTTGCGGACCAAACAGGTAAACTGCTTAACCCAGACGTGTTGACAATAGTATGGGCAAGAAGATTTGCTGGTTATAAAAGAGCAGATCTGATAACAAGAAATGAAGAACGTTTTCGTGCGCTTGTTACCAATCCTCAGTATCCTGTGCAAATGATATGGGCGGGGAAGCCTTACCCACTTGATTATCCTGCAATAAGTGATTTTAATTTCCTTGTGAACCTAAGTAAAAAATATGATAATGTAGCTGTCTGCACCGGCTATGAATTGAACCTTAGCAAAAGATTAAAACAGGCATCAGATGTTTGGTTGAATAACCCACGTGTACCTAGAGAAGCAAGCGGGACCAGTGGTATGACGGCAGCCATGAACGGATCAGTAAACTTCAGCACCAATGATGGTTGGATATGTGAGTTTATCAATCATGGTAATAATGGTTTTTTAATACCGCCCGCAGATTATGAAAACATGAGCGTGCATGAACAGGATGAATATGATCTTGAAAAAATGTATGACATACTTGAAAATCAGGTATTGCCAATGTACTATGATAATCCGCATGTGTGGCGGCAGATAGTAAAAAATGGTATGAGAGATGTTCGCTGGCAATTTGATAGTAACAGGATGGCAAAAGAATATTATGAAATTTTGTATAAATAGTTTTAACTGATTTAATTTTACAAATCCTTTTCGTTTTGAAAAGGATTTTTTATTGCTGGATAAATTATAATCTAAGAACAACACCTGATTAAAATAAAATAGGGGTGATCACTGCAACTAAAAAATTATATAAACAAGCTTATTCCGGTCTTACGCATCGCATATGGTTGCTGAGTGTTGTAATGCTTATCAACAGGTGCGGCACAATGGTGCTGGCATTCATGACGCTGTATTGTACACACCTGGGTTATACAATACAGCAGGGTGGGGTGGTAGTTGCAATTTATGGTGTAGGCGCAGTTACCGGAGCATTAATTGGCGGCAAACTGAGCGATAAGTTTGGATTTTATTATATGCAGTTTGGTGCTTTGTTTTTCGGAGGAGTAATGTTTATTATACTTGGACAAATGCAAAGCTATACTTCAATTTGTGTTTGTACTTTTATTTTAAGTATGGTGAATGAATCTTTCAGGCCAGCTAATGCTTCTGCAATAGCGCATTACAGTTCAGCACAAAACCGTACTCAATCTTTTTCCCTGGTAAGACTTGCGATTAATCTTGGATGGGGAATAGGAAGTGCTTTAGGTGGCTTTCTTGCATCCATTAATTATCATTTACTTTTTTGGGTAGATGGTTTTACTAATATTATTGCAGCAATATTATTACTCATCATTTTGCCAAAAGTTACAGTTGCCCAACAACAAAATCTTTCTGTTGCAAAAAAGAGTGTTCAAACAATATCAAATTCAGTTTTCAGAGATAAAGCATTTTTGTATTTTCTTTTTTTTCAATTACTTTTTGCAATATGTTTTTTCCAGTTGTTTACTACGATCCCCATTTTTTTTAAAAGCAATTTAGGCTTAGATGAATTTCATATTGGTACTATTATGGCTGCTAGTGGAATTGTTATTGCGGTGTTTGAAATGGTATTGGTATTTAAACTGGAAGGGCGTAAGCCTTATCTTACGTTGATCAGAAATGGTAGTTTAATGATGGGGATTGCATTTTTATTTTTGAATCTTCCTTTGCATAGTGGCTTGCAGGTGGCAGTGCTGGCCATGTTAGTTATATCCGTTGCAGAAATGCTTTCCATGCCTTTTATGAACTCTTATTATATTTCATTAAGTACAGACCAAACCCGTGGCCAGTATGCAGGACTTTACACAATGACGTGGAGTGCGGCACAGGTAATAGGCAGCAGCACCGGTTCTGTTATTGCATACCAGTTTGGCTTTTTTAATTTATGGGTGATTGTTTTTTTACTTTGCCTTGTAGCTGCAGCGGGTTACTATTGGCTGCAGAAAAAAGAAAAAGCAGCCACTTTTAAAAGTAGGCTGCTTTAATTAATTTATTCAAGAAAAGTTATTCGTAAGTAGTGGTAGAAGTGGCGGTGCCTGCAATAGGAAGGCTTTGTCCCATCGCCTGTATCGTACTGTTTATAGTTGCATCAATGGTGCGGCTTTTTACCAATGATGTCGATTTGTCCAATACAATTTTACCGGTACTGTTTGTGCTCATGTCAATATCAAATTGATTTCCCTGCATATCCATTTTTGTTTTGCCGTTCACAGTTCCATTGACGCCGATAGTTACAATATTTTTTTCAACTGATTCAATTGTATACTTGTTTACAGATTTAATTTGCTCAATTGTTGAAGAATCTACCCAGCTATCACCGATTTTTTTACCAGATGGAATTAAAAAGTAAGTACTCGACACAGTTGCTGAAGCTTCACCAACATTCATTCCTCCCATCATGCTCATTAAGTCATTTTTTTCATCGCTGGTAGCAGTGTCTGCCTGGTTCTTGTTATCATCAGATACTTGGCTGGTCTTTTTATTTACAAAAAATATTTCAGGTTTATCTAAAGAAGACCCAATTGCTTTACCAACCTCAGAACTTCTGTCTTGTTCTTTATCAGAATCAAATTTTATTGGTTGCATCGGATTTTCACTATCCATCATTAATTTTGTAAGCGTATTTTCCAATGTGTAATTTTTATCAGAAACATCTTTTACAATTACTTTACTTATGGAGATTGAAGTATTTTTCATTGACATTCCCATTACGTCAGTACTTTGAGATGCAGTTGTAGTAATGATGATCTGTTGTCCCTTTTTAAATTCAACACTTTGTGCAGACGACTGTAAGCATGTAAAAACTGCAAGTATAAATAGCCCTTTTTTCATTTAGTTTTCTTTCAAAATTAGCTTTATTGTTTCTAAGTAAATCACAAAAAAAATGGGTTACTGTTCCCAGTAACCCTTAAGAAATTTTAAATGACTTTACATTTATCCAACAACTGTTACATTAACAGCATTCATTCCTTTTTTACCATTTTGAAGTTCGAACTCAACTTTATCACCTTCTTTGATGTCATTGATAAGTCCGCTTACATGTACGAAAGTTTCTTTGTCAGAATCGTCATGTTTAATAAAACCGAAACCTTTTTCAGAATTGAAAAACTTTACGGTGCCTTGATTTTTTGTGTCCATTTTAATTTTGTATTGTATTAATAATGCGCAAATATATGGGTTTAGCGCATAATAAGGTTATAAACTTCTAAAAATGCAAATTGGCAGGGTCTTGGTTTACCTTAGTGTTATGATTACCAACCACATACTATTATTTATTTATTGGGCGATATGGTGCTTCCTGCATAGTTTTCTCGCAAATGAAAGTATAAAAGGAGGATTACAGGCGAGATTTAAAATTGGTAACAAGGCCTTCAGGTTGTATTATAATGTTTTTGCCTTCATCTCACTCGGTTTAGTAATCTACTATCAGTCATCAGTACTATCAGCATTAATCTTTAATGTTTCTACACTTATAATTTTTATAGGATCATTTCTGGTACTCACCGGGTTTGTCATTATGCTTGTTTGTATAAGCAAATATTTCCGGCAGATGAGCGGCATTAAATCAATAACTCCTGTGCTAATTACCTCGGGTCTGAATAAATTTGTGCGACATCCTTTGTATTTAGGCACCTTTATTTTCATCGGAGGTTTGGTGGTTTTATTCCCCACAATTGCCAATGCAGGTACTTTTGTGATTATTTTGGTTTATACCTTAAGTTGTATCATTATAGAGGAGAAAAAATTAGTAAATATCTTCGGCGCTCAGTATATTTATTACCAGCAAAAAGTTCCCATGATCATTCCTTTCTCTAATTCTCTTTTAAAAAAATTTCGGGTTTAGAAACCAATTTCTTTCATTTATTGAGTAATTTTAAAAACTTCTTTTTAATTAATTATTTATAAAAATGCTTATTCACCAAAACGCAGTAATAACCGGTACGGGAAGTTATATACCGCCAGTTGTAAAAACGAACGCAGAGTTTACAGTACATAATTTTTATGCAGAAGACAATGTGAAAATCGAGACGGATCCACAGGAAATAGTACAAAAATTTCAACAAATAACAGGCATTGCCGAACGTAGATACGCAACGGCGGATATGGATTCATCAGACATGGCAGCGATTGCAGCAAAAATTGCAATTGAAGATGCACAATGTGATCCTGAAACAATCGACCAGATAATTGTAGCCCACAATTTTGGAAATGTAATTAAACATACCATTCAAACAGATGTATTACCAGCATTGGCTAGCCGGGTAAAAAATGCACTACAAATAAAAAATCCTCACTGCATTCCTTATGATATCTTGTTTGGCTGTCCGGGCTGGATACAGGGAATAATACAGGCAGACGCTTATTTTAAAGCTGGTATTGCAAAAAAATGTTTGGTTATTGGCACAGAAACCTTGAGCCGTGTAATAGATATGTATGACAGGGATAGTATGATCTTTTCTGATGGAGCAGGCGCATGTATTTTGGAAGCGAAAGAAGTATCAGAAAATGGAAATGGCATTTTATCAACAGCAGTGCAGGCTCATTGCCAGGACGAAGTGACTTATCTGAATATGGGAAAATCAAATTTCCCTGATAGTGACCCACGCATTCGTTATATAAAAATGAAAGGTAGAAAAGTGTACGAATACGCCATGAAGCATGTGCCAGAAGCTATGAAAGAATGTCTTGATAAAGCCGGCGTAGATATCAAGGATCTTAAAAAAGTTTTCATTCACCAGGCAAACGAAAAAATGGATGAAGGCATTATAAAAGCGATGTATAAATTATATGGCACCACGGCTCCTAAAGATATTATGCCAATGAGTATACATACGCTTGGTAACAGCAGTGTTGCAACTGTTCCTACTTTGTTTGATATGGTTCGTAAAAACAAAATGCCTGAGCATGCACTTTTCCCGGGCGATGTTATATTATTTGCTTCAGTAGGGGCGGGTATGAATATTAATGCGGTTTGCTATAGAATGTAATTAAAAATCCGGGCTCTATAACCCGTATTTATTTTTCTAAATTTCATTTATTCCAAAATTTATATTTCCTCTGCATACGCACTCGTAGGCTCACAAGTGCAGATCAAATTTCTGTCACCGTAAGTATTATTTACACGGCTCACACTTGGCCAAAATTTATTTTGTTTCACATATTCCAATGGGAAAGCAGCCTGCTGGCGGCTATAAGCATGGCTCCATTCGTCTGCCGTGATTACAAATTGAGTATGAGGAGCATGTTTTAAAGGATTATCTACTTTATCTGCTTTACCATCTTCTATTGCTTTTATTTCTGCACGTATGCTAAGCATTGCATCACAAAAGCGATCCAGTTCTGCCTTGTCTTCGCTTTCTGTTGGTTCTATCATAATGGTTCCGGCAACGGGGAAACTTAATGTCGGCGCATGAAAATTATAATCCATTAATCGCTTGGCAACATCTTCTGCCTCTATACCAACACTTTGTTTAAATGGTCTTAAGTCTATAATAAATTCATGTGCACAGCTACCATTTTTACCCGTGTACAAAATTTTATAATCATTCTGCAATCTTGCCTTCATGTAGTTCGCATTTAAGATTGCATACTCTGTACTTTTTTTCAAACCATCCGGGCCAAGTAATTTAATGTAGGCATAACTTATCAATAAAATACTTGCGCTGCCAAATGCTGCTGCACTTACAGCATGTATTTCTTTAGCGGTATTTTGCTGAGATACATGCCCAGGTAAATAAGGAGCCAGCTTTTCATTTACACAAATTGGTCCCATGCCCGGACCGCCACCGCCATGCGGTATTGCAAAAGTTTTATGCAAATTCAAATGACATACATCTGCACCTATGCTTCCCGGTGAGGTAAGGCCTACCTGCGCATTCATGTTAGCGCCGTCCATATAAACAAGTCCGCCATTTTCATGAATGATGTTGCAGATATCTTTAATGCTTTCTTCAAAAACTCCATGGGTACTTGGGTAGGTCACCATTAGTCCTGCAAGCGTATCTTTGTATTTTTCTGCATTGTCTTTCAGATCCTGAACATCTATATTACCAGCTTCGTCACATTTGGTAACTACTACTTTAAAGCCCGCCATTACTGCACTTGCGGGGTTTGTACCATGCGCAGAGATGGGTATAAGAATTATATTTCTATGTGTATCATTTCTGTCGGTATGATAAGCACTGATGGTAAGTAAACCTGCGTATTCTCCCTGGGCACCACTGTTCGGTTGTAAAGATGTAGCCGTAAAGCCAGTGATCTCACTCAGCCAGTTTTCTAATTCTGTAATTATTTGTTGGTACCCTTTCCATTGCGAAGAAGGTGCAAACGGATGAATACAATTGAACTCAGGCCAGCTAACAGGTATCAGTTGTGTTGCTGCATTCAGCTTCATGGTGCAACTGCCTAAAGATATCATCGATGTATTTAAGCTTAGATCTTTATTCTCTAAACTTTTTATGTAACGCATCATTTCACTTTCACTTCTGTGGCTGTTAAAAACCGGGTGCGTTAAAAACTCTGATGTCCTGGTCAGACTGCCGGGAATGTTTTCCAATAAAGTATCTGCATCAAAATTGGCTACGGCAGTATGGTTATTCTGCAAGCCTGCAAAAATGTGAAGTATATTTATAACATCTCTTTGTGTAGTAGTTTCATTAATCGAAATCCCAACAGCATCTTCGTAATAATGAAAATTTATTTCATTATTTTCTGCAACTTCTTTTAGTGATGCAATGTCTTTTACCTTTATTTTAATGGTATCAAAATAAAAATGATTTTCATTTTCAAAACCAAGTGCAGAAAGTTCTTTGCTTAATGTTTGCGCCAGCAGACTTACTCTTTTCGCAATATTTTTTAATCCATCAGCACCATGGTAAACCGCATACATGGCACTCATGTTGGCAAGCAATGCCTGCGCTGTACAAATATTGCTCGTTGCTTTTTCCCTGCGTATGTGCTGCTCTCTTGTTTGCAAAGCCATGCGTAAGCAACGGTGTCCCTGTGCATCTACACTTACACCAATAATGCGTCCGGGAATATTTCTTTTAAATTCATCTTTGGTAGAAAAGAATGCGGCATGCGGTCCGCCAAAGCCCATCGGCACACCAAAACGTTGCGAATTTCCTATTGCTACGTCTGCACCTAACTCACCCGGAGGGGTAAGCAATGTAAGTGCCAGCAAGTCTGTAGCCATTACCACCATTGCATTTGAAGCATGTGCAGCATCTATGAATTTTTTATAATCTGCAACGAGACCATTACTATTTGGGTATTGCACAATCGCACCAAAATAACTTTCATCCAGCAACGCAGATTTATAATCGCCAAAAAACAATTCAATGCCAACCGGTTTTGCTCTCGTAACTAATATGTCTTTCGTTTGTGCAAAAATTGCCTCATCTACAAAAAACTTTGGCGCCGTAATATTATCGTGGTTTTTATTTTTATGATTGAATAGCATTGCCATAGCTTCTGCCGCCGCAGTGCCTTCATCCAATAAACTTGCATTTGCGATTGGCAAGCCTGTAAGGTCACTCACCATTGTTTGAAAATTCAGTAAACTTTCCAAACGGCCTTGTGCAATTTCCGCCTGGTAAGGCGTGTATTGTGTGTACCAACCCGGGTTTTCAAAAATAGTACGAAGAATTACACTGGGTACAATTGTATTGTAATAACCCTGCCCGATATAAGTTTTAAAAACTTTATTAAGCGATGCAGTTTTTTTCAATTCAGTCAAATATTCAAATTCGCTTACAGGGCCGCCGGTATTTAGCGGCTTATTTACCCGAATCAAAGAAGGCACTGTTCTGTCAATTAGTTCATCCAGAGATGAAGCGCCGATCGTTTTCAACATTGCTGCTGTTTCTTCAGCATTCGGACCAATATGGCGTTGCGTAAATTCGTGTTGTTGTTGCTCAAAAAGATTCATAAAGAAGATTTTTTTGTTACCGGCTTCATCGCATTGTGCATCATTGCCTGCCTGCCGGTAGGCAGGTTGTGTCACTCTCCCGATGACTATCGGGATGTACATTTACAGCCATGAGCAGCGCTTTTAATGCCAGTCTATTCCAATAATTGGCGCAAATTTACGGCAAGCAAACAACATTTATCATTCTTTACTGTTACAACTCTTTTCTTGTGGAAAACTGGGGTATTAGTTTTCATTTTTGATTAAACAAAAGAAAAACCCCATAAAAAAAGCCGCTGCAAAGCAACGGCTCTCAACTCAGATAAATATTATTACTCATGTATTGCCAATACCGGCACTTTACTTTGGTATATCATTTTTTTGGTATGCTGTGTTTTAAACAGTTTATGATAAAAACTATGATGCCTTGGCTCAATAATGATCATGTCAATATATTTATCATGCACAAAAAGATTGATCGATTCCTGGAAATCATACAACCTCATAAAATAAAATTCGGGTTTAAATTCTAACAACAAAGCTTCCATTTTATCTCTCTCTTCTTTAAACTCTGCTGTCAAAGAAATATAATGGCTTTCATCCACATTTAAAATATGAAGAGCAGGCTTAAAATCATGAAGGACTCTTTTTACTGCAAGCAGCACAGGAGTTTCTTCCACATATTTCATTTCAGAAGCTATCAACACATTTTTTATTCCGGTATATTTTGCATCCTGCGGGATAATTAAAATCGGGCACACATTTTTTTCTGCCATTTTTAATGTGTTAGACCCTGAAAAATACTGCGTCAACACTGACTTGCCGGTAAGCCCCATAATGATCATATAAGCAGACCGAACATGCGCAAAAGCTGAAAGACTGTCAATCAGATTATCGCCGGATTCACTCATGGTTTCTATATTGCCACAGGTGGATAACAGCTCAGTCCTGAGTGTGCTCAGGTAATTATTTACAGTTGCTACTTCTTCCCCTTTACTATAGAAATGATATAGTATCAACGTAACACTTTCATCGCCACAATACATTTTTGCTGCATAATGGGCAGCATTAAAAGAAGTTTCAGAAAAATCAAGCGGAACGATTACTGTTTTCATTTAATGTTTTTTTTTGCGAATCTAAATAAAAATTGGCCGAAATATTGCTCTTTTGTGCAAATTTTTCATCTCTGCTGCAAATAACAAACCATTCTGATTACTAAAATTCTAAAAAGCGATATTTGCAAAATGGAAAATGAGCTTTTGCATAACTGGCAAAAAAAATCGGACGATCACCAGAAGAAATACAAACAGTTTCTGCAGCGTGCCGATAAAAATAAAGTGCTGAAACAGTTGCCCGATCTCCATGAAGAAGCATTCAGCAATATCAATTGCCTGAACTGTGCCGCCTGCTGCAAGAATTATTCTCCCCGGTTTAAAACACCGGATATTAAACGCATCTCCAAACATTTAAAATTAAAGGAAGGTGATTTTATAGAAAAATACCTGGTGTTGGATAAGGAAGGAGATTATGTGGTGAACAGTAAGCCATGCCCTTTTTTAGGAAATGATAATTATTGCAGTATATATAATGAACGCCCGTCCGATTGCGCCAGGTTTCCATACACGGATGAAGATGTAATTTTAAAAAGACAACCACTTACTTTAAAAAATTCGACTTTTTGCCCGGCGGTTTATTTTGTGTTGGAGAAACTGATTACAAAATAGTTTCACGCCAAGTTGCAAAGAAGGGCTAAGGCGCAAAGTTTATTTACTTCTTTTTCGGAATCGATAAACTATTCCACTCATCGCTCTTCAACATTTTTGCATAAAAAATAATTTGCCCAACATGATAAGGGTAATGTGCCAATTGCCTGTTGATAGCATCCAAAACGCTATGTGCTTCTTTGCGGATATAAATCGTATCAAGTAATTGATCAGGCCTTAATTCATTCAAAGCTTTAAAAAAGCAATCCCAGCCTTTGTTCCAGCTGTTCATTACTTCTTCTTTAGTATTCAGGATATTTTCAAATTCATCATCTCTTTGCCGCCATTCTTTTTCACCATCTGTAGTTAAAAAATTGGTCCAGCGGCTGAGCATG
>JBDSIB010000017.1:0-5223 GCA_039918155.1 Ferruginibacter sp. | reverse complement strand
CCGGTATAAATCTATTAATTTATTTAGTAATAGCAGGCATACTAAAATTGGCAATAGATAAAAATCAGTTGTCCTTTTTTGAAGTACGTATCAGTATGATCAGGTTAGCAGTACACAGTTGCCTTTCGGCACTTTTCCTCATCATATTGTTTTATACCCTTAACAATAATATGAACGTGTTTATTTTACTTGCTTACACATTTTTAATTACAATACTGGTAGTAGGTAATTATTTTAATGCTATTAAACCTAACCGTTTTTTTGGAATAAGATTACCCTGGACGATCAGTAGCGAAACAGTGTGGCGTAAAACGCATTTTATAACTGCAAGGCTATGGGTGTTCAGTTCTTTAATAATGATGTTGGTAATTCCGTTTTTACCACAATTGCTCATTGTTACGCTTTTCGTTATCTATTTTATATCAATACTGCTCACACCAATCGTTTACTCATTTATTATTTCAAAACAACAATCTGCATGAAAATATTTTTTTTAATAAGTATGGTGCTTTTTGCAAAAATTGATTTTGCACAAATACAAAAGGATACCGCAACATCTCAAACCAATATTGTATTGGAAACAGCAACTGGTAAAATATTTGGAACACTCTGTGTACCTGCCGTGGCTAAACGAAAAATACCGGTTGTATTGATGATTTCTGGTTCTGGCCCTACTGACAGAAACTGTAATTCTACTGCAGGGTTCACCTGCAATTCTTTTAAAATGCTTGCAGATAGTTTATTGCAATTTGGTATTGCAAGCCTGAGGTATGATAAAAGAGGGGTAGGCGAAAGTAAACTTGCCGGGGGCAAAGAGGAAGATCTGCGATTTGAAGATTATGTGAATGATGCCGTTGATTTTGTAAACCTTTTAAAAAAAGATAACCGCTTTTCAACTGTTATTATTTTAGGGCATAGTGAAGGCTCATTGATAGGAATGCTTGCTGCACAAAAAATTAAGGTAAGCAAATATATTTCGGTAGCAGGGCCAGGCTTACCACTTCCTGTTATTTTAAAAAAACAAATAAGTGCACAGCCAAAAGAAATTCAGGATATGTGTTTCCCCATTATAGACAGCCTGGCAAATGGGTATAGCGTAAAAACTGTTGATCCTGTTTTATACAGCCTGTTCAGACCATCTCTACAGCCATTTATAATTTCATTATTTAAATACGATCCTGCATTGGAAATAGCAAAACTAAGTATCCCTGTTGCTATCATCCAGGGCAATACTGACATTCAGGTAAGCGAAGCAGATGCAGAAAAACTACATGGAGCTTACCCTGAAAGCGAATACCACATTATACAAAGTATGAGCCATATTTTAAAAGATGGGCCAACGGATCGGGCAAAAAATTATGCTACTTATAATAGTCCAACGATGCCAATACTTTCGGCTTTCGTACAGAGTGTAGTAACCTTTATCCATAAATAATAAATATGGAGCAATCTTCCATCTCTAAGCAAATTGTGCTGCAGGTTTTACAAAATGCAGCCATTTACCTGGTATCATTTGCCATGCTTTTATACGGTATTGGTAAACCATTACAATTCAGTAGTGACGGGTTACTGCACAAAACGGTATCAGACTTAACCGGCATGGAATTGATGTGGGTTTTTTATGGTTACTCAAAACCGTTTATATTAATTCTTGGTTTTTTAGAAATTTCCGGAGCATTGTTGTTGCTCTTTAACCGTACAAAAATTATTGGTTGCTTTTTATTATCAGCAGTATTGGTTAATGTGATTTTACAGGATATTTTTTATGGAGTAAACCAGGGAGCATTGATAGCTGCAATTATTTATCAATTTTTGATTTTTTTCATTTTAGCTTGTAATGCTAAAAAACTTTCAATTGCTTTACAGGCAATTATGGCTAAACCAATAATATTGAAAAGCCAAAAGAAAAAAATACTCATTTTCATCTATTCACTTACACTTTTCTTTTGCTTAAAGATCTTTGAATATTTTATTACTCATTAATCAGTAGATGAAATATCGAATAAATAATCAGGGCACTTTAGCCAGGCTGTAGGATCATTTCTATTAACCCAGCTGGCTTTTTTGGCCGTTGTTGGCAATCCCAAACTGAAAAATCTTACTCATATCTTACGAACCAGCATGACTCTCTGCCGCCCTTAGGTTTTTAACCAACGGCGATTTACGAATATGCAATAGATTGTTTTTAAACAATTCTCTTCCCTAGTATCTGTATCCCCAAATTATAATTAATAAAATAGTAGCTTTATTTACTTAGCTATTCATCGTTGGTGAAAAACAAAATGGTATGACGAAGATGGGAGCGAAGACCTATAGAGGCAAAGTATAAGTTTTTCTTTGAGGTTTATAACTACATTTAATGAAATGAAAGTAAGCGAACCTTAACCATTAATATTTACCTTTACTCAAAAGTTTGGAATTGGAATATTCGTTCTTTAGTAAAAGGCCATATAACCACTTAATCCCCCTTTAATCAATGAAAGTCTTCTCACTAGTTCTTTTGTTTTCCTTTTATATTAATACCTGTTTCTCTCAGGCATTACATTTTGATTGGGCAAAATCAATTGATAGGGCAACTGGCCTGACTTATTCTGAAACTTATTTAGTAGGGGAGATGCATCGAAAAATGTATACTTAGCTGGCAATTTTAGAAATACAATTGATCTTGATCCGGGGCCGGGTGTTTTTAATTTAAATTCTACCTGGGATAATATATTTATTTGTAAACTGGATTCTTTTGGAAATTTTATTTGGGGAAGGCAATTAGGCGGAGATAGATTTACACTCATTTCTTCTTTGTATGTAGATCTTAGTGGAAATGTATATACTACCGGTAGCTTTAGCGGCACAACAGATTTTGATCCGGGGCCGGGCACATATAATCTTTCAGCAACTAATCCCCCAACTTTAGATGGCAGCGCAATTTTTATCTCGAAGTTAGATACAGACGGCAATTTTATGCCTGTGTTGGTGTTTGAAAAAACTTACGAACTGCCCGCTTTGCCCCCGTTGGTCAGCCTTTGCCCCCGTTGGCAAGCCTATCCCTCTGTACAGCCTAGGCTTTCGCCCCGGTTGGTCTTCGCTTAAATCGTCGCCATCGTTGTGTGTTATACACCAACGATGAATAGCTAAGTTAATAAAGTTCCATTTCATTCATAATAGTGTGTAAGCATTTTAAAATCATCTATACCGGTTGCATAAAATTTTGCAGATGAATAATAATATTCTTCCGGTAAGTTACATAAACCTGCCTTAACTGGATTGTAATGAATATATTCAATTTTTTGTGAAAAAACAGCAGGTGAACGTAATTCGATAGACAATGAATTACGTTCCCAAAATTGGAATATTCTGTCTTTTGCATCTACCCTAAATTGCTCTAAAAAAATAGAGTTTGTTTTTTGCAAATCAAATTTTATTTGCTGTGCTGTAAATTTTAGAAAACTTAATTGTATTGTCTGTAGACTTTCACCCGATAGGGGTTGCCAAACTAAATGGATATGGTTTTGCATAATTACAAATGCATATAGCCGTATTCTCTTATGCTCCACCAAAAACTGCAAGCTTTTAATAATCTCATCTTTGTATTTATCATGTTGCAATAATGGTTTCCACTCTAATATTGTGGCAGTAAAAAACTGTGGCCAGTATTCAGAGTAGATTTGCGGCATACACTACTAATATACTATTACTTTTTATATTTGTGATGATTTTGTTACTGTCGCCGGATGGATATTCGATGTTGGTGTATAACACACAACATCGGCGAGGAACGAAGCGAAGACCAACCAAGGCGGAGCTAATCATCGTTGGTGAAAAACACCAAACGATGGCGAAGATGGGAGAGAAGATTGAAGCGAAGACCAACAGAGGCGAAAGAGGGTAACTCACCAACGAAGGCAAAAGAACTTATAGACACAGTTTAATTTTGCCCCCGCTGGCAAGAAAACTTACGAACCGCCTCCGTCTGGGCTTCTAGACCAACGGTCACCACGACGAATAGCTACCCGTAATGTAAAAGTATTTTAAAACTGAGCAGAGTTTTCATATCTCGAACTTACATAAAAAAATATTACTTTTAGTTCACTCATCCCCGTTGGTATAGAAGCCCAGACCGGGGGCGGCAACTTTTTAATTATTGAAAGAACACCTGCGGCGGCGAAATGCCCGAACGTTGACCATACTAAAATAATTTATACAGTAAATCTTTAAATATGAAATTTTTAATTTTATCAATTATTATATGTTTTTCTTTTGAATCGACTATTTATTGTCAGTCTAACAACAAAAGTAAAAGTAAGACAAAAATTAAAACAGAAGTTTCTAAAACAAGCTCTTCAATTAAACCAACAGAACAAGAAACAAAAGCTTGGATTAAAAACAAAATTGAAAATTTTACTAGTGTTTACAATGAATCATCTGTAGAAACACACATTGGACGATATGGTACATTGAAATATGAACTTGAATTTCAAGATTGTCTTATGATTATTAGAAAAAAGGATTTACTTTATTACAAAAACGTTTTTACGAATGAATATATAAAATACTTTTATAATAAAACTTATGAAATACCATTAAAAGAAATTAGTGAAATTCAATTCTCAAATAATTTGAATTATACTAACATGACCTTTAAGATTAGGTCTAATGAAAACTTGATAAAGGAAAAAACATCCAGCGATATGCCTGTGGCAAACCAAGATGAAATGGTTAATCTTTCGAACATTTCCATTCCCAGTCGACTTTTAGACAAAGAGTTACCTTCAAGAATTACAAAAGCTATTAACTATTTAATGACATTATGTGGTGGTAAAATAACAAAAGAAGTTTTCTAAAAGTTCAATTTTATTTTCGCAGTTTTTGTAGGCATTGTTGGTGTTTCAAAAAACTTACCAAACGCCTCCGTCTGGGCAGCGTTTCATTATAATCCGTCTATAACTTAGTTTTCCTGCCGCTGTTGGCAATCTCAACCTTAAAAAACTTACTCATCCCTTACGAACCTCCGCAGCCCGTTCTCCCAACCCGCTGCTGTACGAAGCCAAACTACATATCATAATAAATTGGTCGACGGGTCGGAGACCGGGTCTCGGCACTTGAAGATTGAAGTATGGCTCTTTGCCCCCGTTGACAAGCCTAGGCTGTGATAAGAGGGTAACTCACCAACGAAGGCAAAGTGCTGCGGTATGTAGGTATATTGATCTCTGTTTTTTTGAAATGTAG
>JBDSIB010000016.1:0-9813 GCA_039918155.1 Ferruginibacter sp. | reverse complement strand
TTCTTTCCCCTTCATTTGCTGCGCTAAATATTTTACGCCTTTGAACATAGCTCCTGTTTTATTAAACACTGCCATGAAGCCGCCAATAAATAAAACAAACAAGGCTATATCAATGCTTTCTATAATTCCTTTCACGGGTGCCTCTATCATTGCAATAAATCCCTGTGGATTTGATTTTTGCCTTACATAAGTTCCCGGAATAGAAACGGCCTTACGGATATCACCATTACTAAATTTTTGTAGAGGGATCTTAATAGCAAGACTATCCAGCGTATGCTGGGTAAAGGGCAATGACACCGCACCTGCGGTAGATGTTACCACAAATGCCTGGTTATTTTCTACGGATAATTTACTGTATTGACCGGAAGGTAATAGCCAGGTACTTATTGCTGCCAGTACTATTACCAGCATAATTAAAGTAAGTGCGTTGGGCAGGCTTTTCGGTTTTTTGGTTTGCATTGTTCGGTTTTCGTAAATTGTTTTGGTTATTTTTTTTCATTCGCCTTTAAAACCCGTAATAAATTTCCACCTAAAACTTTGTCAATATCTTTTTCGCTGTAACCCTTTTCTACCAAAGCTTTTGTGATCAATGGATATTTGGTAACATCATCCATTTCTTGTGGCACTGATTCAACGCCATCATAATCTGATCCTATTCCGACATAATCAACCCCAACCAATTTGATGACATACTCAATGTGCTGCATCAGCAATGAAAATGGTGGACGTAAAAACTCTACTTCTTTTTTATGATTCCAGAATATATAATCTTCTATCTCGTATTCATTTTTACCAACCTTTGCCAGAGAGTCGCTTTCTGCTTTATATTTTTGTAGAAAAATATCTTCCTTGCGGCCTTCGGTACTGTCTAAAAATCCTGAATTGAAATTTATCTGTATCACACCACCATTCTTTGCAATGGCCTTTATTTGGTCATCTTTTAAATTGCGTTGATGATGACAAAGCGCATACGCGGAACTGTGAGATGCAATTATTGGTTTTGTTGTAGTATTTATCACATCCCAAAAAGTGGTTTCTCCTACATGGCTTACATCTACCATCATGCCCAATTCATTCATGCGGTTAACGACCTTTTTGCCGAAATCAGTCAGACCTTTGTGGGATAGATCTTTTTTGAAAGTCTCTTCATAAGCGCTGCTGGCCCAATTTGTAGAGTTGTTCCAGGTAAGTGTCATATACCTAGCCCCACGTTTGTACAATGAATCTAATTTGCCCAGGTCGTCTTCGATCTGGTGGCCACCTTCTATACCAAACATGGCTGCAAGCTTGTGTTGCTTTACTACTTTGTATAATTCTTTGCTGTTGGCTACTTCTACAATTTTATCCGGATTTCTTTTTGCCAATGCATCCAATGAATCCATTTGTCTTAGCGCATAAGCGAAAGGGTCTTTCTGATTGCCATCGCTCCACACTGAAAAGAATTGAACATCCAATCCGCCTTTTTTCCAACGGGCAAGATCGCTGTGTGTTTTTCGTGTAAGGTCTTTACCAATATCAAAACCATACATTACTACCTTGGTTAGAATATCATTGTGCGTATCAACAACAATCGCATTGTTGTGTATTTTTTGATAGGATTGAGCTTGTGTTTGAAATGTAAAAAAAATGCAGAGAAGGAATAATATTTTTTTCATTTTACCTGGTATATTTTGTTTACTATTTTCTAAAAACTTTTAATGCCGGACCAAGATTTATTTAAAACAGCAGTTAATGTTTTGTCAAAGGCAATGCTGCAAACCATCTTGCAAATGTTTCCCAACCTGGAATATTTAGTTGAAAAATAATAATTGAATGAACAATAATATATAATCCAAGTATCAATGGAAATACCCAACGGCCACTTTTTTGTTTGCGTTCAATGATTATCATCGTAATCAGTATGCCATAGACAATTGCAAGAGTAGTAAGGAAAGCTATTACGCCATTGTCAGGGAAAACAGCATACTGTAAAAACCTGACAAGCGCAGGTTCAATAAAAACAATGCCCGTAGCGACCATTGCCCTGGCATGAATATTTACATTGTGCCGGTAACGAACCGCAATAATATATGCAATGCCAATGATTAGCAGATCTTTAAAGGGAACAATGAGATGAGGCCCATAAAATTTTTCATTCGCTATAATTTCTACATGACTTTCCATTTGATAATTCGTCAACAGGATCACCGATAAAAATAATAGAGGCATAAATATATAAGTGACTTTACCAATTGTTCGGTGCAGTGCAAGTTTTTTCTTCCGGATCAAAATTGGCTGAACGATCAATGCAAGTATCCATAGCGACATCATCGTAGCATGAAAATGAAAATAGAATGGATACTTATTTGTGCCTGATGCAAATTTTGCAAAATAAGAAGGCCAAAAGCCTAAGAATACAAGTATAACCAGGCCAACAAAATAATAGCCTGCTTTATCAAATTTGATTTTTGGTGTAATGACTGCCATTTTATTTATTTTTTATTATACACAATGATTCAGCGTTTCTTTTGCTGATATAAAAGCAATGCCTAAATCTTTTTTTGCCAATGAACTGTCATAAACTATTGCAGATTCTGCAACAGGTGCTTCATTATTCAGCATTTTTGAAATATCCGAAACACTGTAACTTTCATTTGCTATTAAATAATTTTTTCCATGAATGCCTTTTGTAATGGCTGATTGATAAACCGCTTCTGCCACATCTCTTACATCAATCATGGAGAACATTGCATCCGTAGCAAACAGCATTTCTACAAAGGGATTGGGAGCCAATTTGTTTTTTATTAAATACTGCATACCTGCAGAGGTGGAATCTTTTCTTTGCGAAAGCGGATTACCAACTACCCAGGTCGGAGATAAAGAAGTAATCTCGAATGGCAGATCGGGATTTTCATTTATAAATTTCCTTACTTCCTGGTCTGCTAAAAATTTAGCCTGTCCATACGGGTGATCCTGCTCACTGATGTAAGGAGTATCCTGCTCGGTAAAAATATGATTGGCAGGGTAGGTAGACGGGTTCAATGGAAAAGATGTATTCCAGGCTGCCACCGAAGCAATGATCACCACTTTTTTTAAAGAAGCTGATCTCTTAATTGCATTCAGAAAATTCCGGGTACCGTTTACCGTTGGTTCAAATAATTCTTTCTGCGCATCTTTAAAATCTAAAATAAACGGCGTACCTGCATGGACAAGAATGTCGCACCCTTCTACAAAATCGTTCATCATTTTTTCATCTCTTACATCCAATGCTACTACCGCAAGGTTTACAGCATTTGTCAGCGACAATAAATGTTCGTACTTGCTTTTATTGTTTATATCTGTGGAAGAGACTTTTACATGATAATTTTCTTCTAAAAAGATCTTTGTGATATAGCTGCCGATAAAACCGGAGCCACCAATTATACCTACTGTTTCCATGATAAAATATTTAATTTTTTACAAATCTGGTACTGTCTCAAAAAATACTAAAAGAAAATGTTTTCAATATAAAAGGTCATGCAGATCTAACTAAAACCTGTAATAGCTTTTATGGTAGGTGAGCATGGCAGCTTTGTTAGAGCATGCCTATAGTAGTAGCTGGTGTAAATTGCCGGTTAAGGCTTTCTGCAGAGGATTGGTTTTTATATTGCTAACATACTCTAAAGTATTGATATAACGATAAGGGAGAGGACGAAAGCCTGCTTATTTTGTACGAATAGGGAATTTATTTAGCGGAGAAAATATTATGCTGCTTTATCTAATTTAAAATCGAAAGAAACGTGCGTACCATTGTTTACTTCTTCTTTCATTTTGCCCCCTAATTGGCGGGTAAGAAGTGATACTAATTGGCCACCAAAGCCAGTTCCCTGTTTTATGTTGGATTTGCCAATGCCATTATCCGAAACTTCGAGGTGAAGAATACCGTTCCCCCGTTTCTCCAGCTTAATGATCACATTGCCATTTTGCCCTTGTGGAAAGGCGTACTTAATTGTATTTGTGAGTAATTCGTTTACAATTAATCCGAGTGGTACGGCAGTATCAATATCTATATCAAGCTTTTCCATGGCCAGTTCTATCTTTATCCTTTTTTCTGCACCAAAAGAATCCAGGATACTTTCACTCAAGTTTAAAAAATAATCTTTCATTTCTATAGCACCAAGGTTTGTGCCCTGGTACAATTTCTGATGAACGATGCCGATGGAGTGCACCCTGTTTTGTCCTTCCAGCATGGCTTCTTTGGTATTGGGATCATCGATCTGCGCAGATTGTAAAGCCAGTAAACTGCTTACCACTTCCAGGTTGTTCTTTACCCTGTGATGAATTTCTTTCAATAACAATTCATTCTCCTTATTTTTTGCAGCCAACAGGCGATTGCTTTTACTGCGATTGCGGTAGCTGATAAAGCTAAATATTAATAAGCCGGCAAATAGTATAGCAGCTCCGGCAGTCAACCATTGTATTTTTTGTTGTTGAGAAATTTCATTCTGTTGTGATACAATCGTAGCCTCTTTCTTTTTGGTTTCGTACTGCGTCAGCATTTTACTCATAGTAGCATCACTTACTATGGATGAGATACTATCATGTGATGTGTAAGATTTTTGTTTATATAAAAGTGCATTTTTATAATCACCCAGCTTTTCGTAAATTTTACTTACATGATCATAATTTTCTACCAGGTTCGTCATGTCGCTATCGGCTTCCTGTAAACGCACTGTTTCCAGCTGAAAGGGTAGTGCTTCTTTATAATTGCCCATTAACAGATTTACTTCTCCCTGGTTGGCAATACTTGCAGAAACAGCCATAGGGTAATTTGTTGCTTTACCAAGCGCATACGCTTTTTTGTAATCTTCTAACGCTTCTGCATACCTGCCGAGTTTTTTATTAGCGTTGCCACGGCTATTGGTTATATCCGCTTCGCTAAAAGGGCCCATGTCCTGCGCTTTTACTATTGTAAGCGCCTTGTTATAATAGTCCAGTGATTGTTTAAATTTTCCACCTGCGATGGCTACATCGCCGGCATTAAAATATACATAGTACTTTTCACCGTCAAGATCATTTTTTTCTGCAGCATCAATTGCTTTCTGTGCATATTCGCCTGCTTCTTTTAAACGATTCTGTAAGGTTAGGTCAGCAGATACCCGTGTAAGCGCATCACAAACACCCTGTTTATCATCAATTGATTCCACCAGCTTTAATGCCGCCAGATCTTTTTCTAATGCCTTATCAAAATTGCCCTGCTTTTTATAAACCCATGCCATTTTAAAAGCAGTAGTAGCTTGCCCTTTTACATTTTTTATAGCGACGTAGCCAGCCATTGCTTTGTTGAAAAAGAACATAGCTGTATCCAGGTGCAGCAGGTTTGCATTCATCCTCCCCTGCATTTCATAAAATTGCGGCTGGCGGTTTTTATCTTTTATTTTATCTGCCAATTGACCTCCAAGCGTTGCATATTCCAGCGCTTTCTGCATATCATTATTAAAAGCGACGGTAGCCAGTTGTTTTAGCAGATCCAGTTTTACAGTGTCTGTTTTTTCTGCAGCAAGTCTTTGCTCAAGACTATCATAAGGCGTTTTTTGCCCATAGGCAAAATTAATAGAGAGCAGAAGCAAAAAAAATAACTGTTTCATTTTTTATTATGCACTTTATTTTTAGAATGTTTGTATGCGTATCATCAGGTGCTCCTTCATGCCGGCACTAAGCGGAATAGATTTTCCTCCAATTGCTACATGGCTTTCAGCAACTTCGTCTATTCTTGCTACGTTAGCAAGGTAAGAACGGTGTATTCTGACAAAATTATTTTCAGAGAAACGGTCTTCAACTATTTTAAGCGTTATTGATAAAAGGTACTCCTTACCCTCAGTAAAAATGCGGCTGTAATTGCGATCTGCTTCTATGTAAAGAATATCAGCGATCATAACTTTTATCATTTTTTCTTTATGGCGTATAAAGATGCGGTCTTTTAAAATGAAAGAGTCGAGAGTATTATCGATTGTGTTTTCGGCTGTATGTTCATGCGTGGCAATACGGCTTATGGTAAGCTCAATGGCCCTTTGAAGATCCAGTTGCTTAAAAGGTTTGGCAATAAATGCAGCAGGCCGGGTGGCTTTGGCCCTGTTAAAAGTAGCTTCATCCGCATTCGCAGTTAAGTATATTACCGGGATGCCGTAAAAGTCATTTATATGTGCCGCAGTCTCAATGCCATCTAATTTTCCTCTCAGGTTTATATCCAGTATTACAATGTCGGGTTTGTCTTCTTTTATAAGTGCAATCGCTTCTTCTCCCCGTGGTAAAATACCGGTTACTTCATAACCAAGTTCAGTAAGCTGCATAGATATTTTTGCGCCAATTAGCATCTCATCTTCTACTACCAGTATTTTAATACGGTCACTCATATTATGCAAATAGTTATGAAATATTTCTAATCGGTTTGAAGATACTTTTCTTTTCCGAAAATTTTGCCGGCGACTGACAAAATATTACAATAAATAGAAATTACAACCATACTGAGTAGACGAAGAATGAAATAGCAGCCGAGGAAAGTTTTTATACTGCCAATGTAAAAGTGGTTCCGTTGCCTGAGTCTGAATGCATTGTGATCTTACAGCGGATGGTTTTTGCCAGGTCTCGTATAAGATGCAAACCAAACCCTGTGCGGCCGTTTACAGCGGTATTTTCATTATAAAGTGCTGCTACCTGCTCTTCTTTCAGGCCGGGGCCATTGTCAGTAATAGATAAAAATGTTTTTCCATTTTGTGCCCATGCTTTCCATTCTATTTTTGCACCCGGTTGATCTTTTAATATTTTCAGGGCGTTGGCGGTAAGGTTATGCATAATGGTTTGCAGATAATTTTCATCTGTGGATACACTTAGGTTGTTAGCATCATAAAAATTTAATTCGACATCAGATGAATTTGCAAAAAAGTTTTTGAGGTAAGCAAACAAACTACTTACCGGGATCATTTTTATATCAGGTTTAAATTGCTGCATTTGCTCCTTGCTCCAAAGCAACATTGCTTCCATTGTTTGTAAAAGGTTTGCCGCACTTGCGGAAATATTCTTATTGTATTTGGTAGCGTCTTCGGCACTGATAAGTTCCGGAGCGTCTTTCTGTATTTCTAAAAAGCTTATAAGGTTGGCAACAGGCCCTCTTAGATCATGGCTGAGAATAGCAAAGAATTTCGCCTTCACTTTATTAGCTTCATCGAGGTCGTTATTCAATTGTAAAAGCGTAGTGTTGGTTCGTTTACGGTTTCGGCTTTGGATGTAGAACAGGGTTCCTGCCACAGCAATTAATATCAATCCTATTATTAATCCAGCTCTTTGTTTACGTTGGTTAGAGAGTGCCAGTTTATTTATTACAATTTGTTTGTCACGACTGTCAACTTCCCGCTGGCTTTCTAGTGATGCAATTTTATTTTTATTGCTTTGCGAAAACAAAGAATCTTTTATTGACCAGTTAAGCTTATAATTTACAAGAGCATTTTTATAATCACCTTTAAACTCCTGCATTTCTGCCAGTATGTTAGAGAAATAGCCTAAGTTATCGGCATCGTTCGTTTTGCGGCAGTAGGTAATAGATCTATCCAGGTATTCTCCCGCTTTATTGAGCAGGTTATTTCTTTCGACAGGCGTCATCTTTTTAAGAGAATCTGAACGCACCATATTGAAATAGGTCTCGCCAATATTCCCAATATTTACAACAGAATTGTAATACGTTGGATTAATTTCGTCCCATATAGCCTGCGATCTTAATTGGTATTCATTTATTTTTTTATAATCCGGATAAAATAAAACAGCGATTTGAGAATATAAACTTGCCATTCCTGTTTTATTATTTTTTGCTTCGTATATTTTTAATGCCCTATCGTAGAAAACTTTTGCCTGCGCTGTATCGTGTAATTGCACATATGCATCTCCAACAAAACTTAATCCCAAAGCAATTCTTTCCTGGTCGCCTGTTTTCTGAAAATGGTCAAGTGACTTCTGTGCATATTCAAAAGATTTTAGATAATTTTTCTGGGTATAATACAAGCTAGAGATATTAGCATAAGCTGCTCCAATAGTAATGTCATTTTTTGCTTTTTCACCTATTTGTAGGCTTTTTAAATACCACTCCATCGCCTGTGTGTAATCGCTCTGCCTGTAATAAACATTACCGATGTCACTAACGGCCTGAGAAACTCCTTCCAAATCATTAATAGAGAGGCTCATCTCATAAGCTTTTTGAAAATAATCAAGGGCCGAAGATTCGCCAGCGTCATTCAGAAGAATACCTTTTGTGAGGTACATAAAAGCTATACCATATTTCCAGTTTATTTTTTTAGCATGCGCCAGGCCACTGTCTGCATAAGCATCCGCAATAGCTGCATTTATATTTACATATTCTTCTGATAAGTGGAAATAAAGATTTGTTTTAAAAGTGTCTTCTTTAGCAGTTTTTAGCCTCGTAAGAAGAGAATCTATGGTGGAATTAGATTGTGATGTGCCTTGGAGAGCATAGATATTTATCAATAAGAAAAGGTATAAGTGCTTCCGCATTTTTTAGATGTTTTCAGTAGTTATGAAAATAATTTTTCCAATGAGTCTTTATAACTTCTGCCGATGGGTAATGGAAAATCATTCACTAATATTTCTTTTGCCGTTATTTTATTTACAAAATGATTTTGTACAGCATAACTGCGGTGTATGCGGGTGAATGACTTAAAGTTTGTCTCCTGAAGTAAATTTCCTAACATCGTCAGTACACAAAATTTCTTATCAGCTGTGACAATTCGGGTATACTCTTTCAATGCCTCGAGGTAAATTATATCATGCAGTTTTATCTTTACCTGTTCATGTCCTTCTTTTATAAAAATACTATCACCTCCAATGCTTGCTTCAAAAAGGCTTGCTTTATTTTTCAGTTCCAGGTAAGCTTCAAGGCGAAGCATAGCAGCTTCAAACCTTTCTTTTTGTAAAGGATTTACCAAAAAGTCAAGGGCAGCAAGTTCAAAACTTTCCACTGCGTAATCCGGGTAGGAAGTAATAAAAATACAGGCAAAATCATTTCCCAATTTACGGCGCATTTCAAGCCCGGATAGGCCAGGCATATCTATATCTAAAAATAATACATCAATATTTGTTTTCTCCATTGCTTCAAGCGCTTGTTCTGCGGACGAATATATTCCTGCAATGTTTAAAAATGGATGCCGCTTTACATACACCTGGGTTGTAAGCCGGTCTATGTCATTGTCGTCCACAATGATGGCACTGTAAACTGTACTTAATTGTTGCATGCAGAGGTGTTGTTACTGGTAAATTTACTGATTTGATCTGAAATTAGTATACCCTTAACCGGTATAAGGGTTGTTCATTTATTATAATTGCTGTTTACGTGGTTGGTTTTGCATTTGCAACAAACCGAAACTTTGGGAAATGCAATTCACTTCGGGAAGATCAGTATGTAAATTAATATTATAAATATTTAAACGAATGGTGAATTTTGCGAAGTTTTTTTTAAACTATATAGAGCGACTACTGCCTGAAATGTGCTTTGCAATTTTCTTTGCATCCAATGCAATTTCCCTAATCTGCCCTGCAGGGCTTATCCAATATCCGCAAAAGTAAAGTCCATCTTTACCAAAATAATGTTGCTTGCCTGCTGGTAATTTCAGGTCTTCAAACCGACTTTTATCTACTTTTAAAATATTTGAATAGTCACGGTAGTAGCCAGTTGCCATTATAATTGCATCAAAATATTCTTTGTCATTTCTTTTAAAATGTACTGTTTCATTTTCTATAAAATCAATATCGCCTCTTATTTTTATATCTCCATTTTTTATCAGTTGCAATGTG
>JBDSIB010000015.1:0-23535 GCA_039918155.1 Ferruginibacter sp. | reverse complement strand
CGCCGAGGTCAAATTCTAAAGTGACGACCAATTGGTTTATTTTAGATCTGGGATTTGCAAACTATACTGATAAAACAGAGTATACAAATGCAGGGAGTTATCTTGTAAACAAGCCTGGTAGCCCATTGTTAGGTAAGGATGATTTTAAATTAAAGACAGGTAAAAGTATAAATGTAAACATCTGGATATTTATGCAAAGACTTAATCTTATAAAAAACAACGTTAGCCTGAAATATGGTCTTGGCCTGGAGCTAAACAATTACAGGTATCGCAGCCAATCTTCTATAAGTTATAAAGAAGGCGGCTTAGTGCCCTACACCGGCGTACAAACAACTGCTCCATTTATTTTCAGAGATTCTATTGCTTTTAGTAAAAACAAATTAGCAGCAGATTATCTTACTGTACCATTAATGTTGAGCTTTGCTACCAATCATGCTGCTAACAAAAAAGGACTTACACTGAGTGCAGGCGTAAGCGCCGGTTACCTTTACAGCCAACGTAACAAACAAATAAGTAGTGAACGTGGTAAAGAACATAACAAGGGAGATTATGACCTGGAAAAATTTAAATTTTCCTACATCGGAGAGTTGGGTATTGGCCCGGTTAGATTGTACGGCTCTTATACTCCAAAATCAATTTACGAACACAGCCTGGATATAAGACCATTTACGGTAGGTTTCAGGTTGAGCAATTTATAAAAATTATTAGTAGATAATTTATAAAAAAGGATTTTACACAAATTATATTGAATGTGTAAAATCCTTTTTTTATTAGCTCTCATCTAACGATATTCTTTCATCAACAGCATTTGCAACAACAGCAGCGCTCATCTTTTTCAGTGGATTGCTGAACTGCGATTTACGTTCCATCCGCATATCAATAATATCAACACACTGATAAATAGCTTCCCTAAAAGATGACTCATCAGCAATGCCTTTGCCTGCAATATCAAATGCAACGCCATGGTCTGGTGAAGTACGAACTACCGGAAGACCCGCTGTGTAATTAACACCTTCTCCTAAAGCCAAAGATTTAAAAGGGATCAAACCCTGGTCATGATACATGGCTAGCACGGCATCAAATTTTTCATATTGCCCACGTGCAAAAAAAGCATCAGCACTGTAAGGGCCAAAACAAAACACATCCCTTTTTTTTGCATCCTGTATAGCAGGTTTTATAATTTCTATTTCTTCTTTACCTACAAGCCCTTCATCACCCGCATGCGGATTAAGCGCCAGTACTGCAATTTTTGGCTTATTAATTCCAAAATCTTTTTTAAGAGATTCGTTCATTACCTGCAGTTTGCTCAGGATATTTTCACGGGTAATATATTGTGTTACATCTTTTACAGGCACGTGCTCAGTAAGCAATGCTATCCGCATATTTTGCGCTACCATAAACATGGCTACATCCTTTGCTTCAAAAAAAGATTTAAAATAAGGGGTATGGCCTGTAAACTTAAAAGAATCTGATTGTACGTTGTTTTTATGAATCGGTGCAGTGACTAACCCGTTTATTTTCCCGGCTTTTAATGCTTCAGTTGCAACCGTCAGGCTGATAGCTGCATATTTCCCCCCAATATCATTCAATTGCCCTGGCGTAATAGCAATTTCTTCTTCCCAGCAGTTATAAAGATTAACCTGCTTTTGATTGATGCGGCTACTGTCTTTTGCAGTTGAAAAGATCAGGTTATTTTCCGGCAAGCTTTTGCGGTAAAAGTTAATAAGTTTATTGTTGGCAAATACTACAGGCGTTAAAAATTCGAGTAGCCTGTTATCGCTTAATGTTTTAATAATTAATTCAGTTCCTATACCATTGATATCACCACAGGTAAATCCAATTATCGGTTTTTGATCAGAAATCGCACTCATGTATAATTTTTTAGAGGAGTAAAAGTACAATTTCTTATTAGTAAATCTTCTACCAGTAAAAAGCATAGTTAGATAATGCCGGGAAAAAAGATTTAAACAATAGAAAAGCTAATAATACGTTTAACCTGCAGATCAATATAGTCTGATGGCAGTTATTAATGTTTTATTTTGCAGAATGAAAGGTCTGCAACAAAAAATATTGCTTTTGATGATTGTATTAATTACTATCCCGGCTATTTTGTTTGCACAAATATTGACAGGTACCACCCAGGCAAAAAGTGATGCTGTTAAAATAACAAATAAACAGACTTTACAATTTGGCGTTTTTGCATCCGGAACTGGCGGCGGTAAAATAATTATAGCTGCAGATGGGGCAAGATCTGTAACAGGTACTGTAACACCGCTAAATTTTGGAATGAATTATTCTGCGGCCATTTTAGAAATAGAGGCACCTGCAGGTTCTATCATTTCTTTTATTAACGGACCTGATGCAGTACTCACGGGCAGCAACGGTGGAACAATGTCGATGCAGATAGGGAGGTCAAATCCTCCGGGGCCTATTTATATTACTAATGGTTCACCTGCAAAAACAGAATTAGACATTGGGGGCATACTAACAGTTGGAAATACTGTAACCTCACCACCAGGTAATTATAGTGGTAGTTTTTATATTTCGTTCATCCTGGAATAAAAGCCAGGCCAATATCCATTAAAACCAAAAACAACAGATCAGCACTATGCCCTGCCTTTTATTACTATATAAAAAAAGGGGTATACAGTTTTTTTATATCATGTTCATGTGCTGCATATTTTCTTTCAGCGGCTATGCCCAGCAAGACAGCAGTTACGAAGAAGTAGATATAACACTCAATTGCCAGAATATCGGGAGTGCAGATATAACTTCCATAATTTTTCAAAATAAGGCTTACCTGCCGGTAAAAGATCTTTTCGACTATCTTAAAATAAAAAATACCGTTTCCCCGGGCTATGATTCATTAAGCGGTTTTTTGCTGGATCCATCTGCTCCTTATGTTATAAGCAAAAGTAAAGGCAGCATCTCTTTTAAAAACAATTCATTCAGGCTTGGTGAATATGATCTGATTCTTTCAGATGATATTCTTTTTTTAAATTCTGATCAACTTGGAAAAGTATTCGGACTCGATTGTGTTTTTAATTTTCGTAGCCTTTCAATTAATCTTACTACCAGCCTGGAGCTACCAGTAATACGTGAAAAGAAGCAGGAGCTAATGCGGCAAAATATTGCCCGGCTTAAAGGAGAAAGGAAAGCAGATACAACGATAAGTAAAAGGGCACCTTTTTTTCACCTGGGTGCAGCAGATTGGGATATCGCTTCGCTGCATACAAACGGATTTACTAATAACATTGCCAGCCTGGGGCTGGGCGGTAATCTTGCCGGCGGAGAAGCTGACCTGTATTTGAAATACAATAATAAGCTGCCTTTTAATTTACATGATCAATTTTTTTTATGGCGACATGTAAATAATGATAATACCCAACTCAGGCAAATAAAAGCGGGTACTATATTTACCGGGTCTACTGCAACTCTGTCAGCCCACCTGAATGGTGTGCAGTTTAATAATATTCCCACTACTTATAAGACATCTTTTGGCACTTACCTGGTAACCAATACTACTGAGCCCGGCTGGATCGTAGAACTTTATGTGAATGATGTGCTTGTAGATTATACCAAAGCAGACGGTGCCGGATTTTTTAAGTTTGAAGTACCGATGGTATATGGTAGTTCTGTTATTAAATATCGTTTTTACGGGCCTTGGGGAGAATCAAGATCTTCTGAACAAACGATCAATATTCCGTTTACTTTTTTACCGGAAAAGCATTTTGAATACTCTTTAACAGCAGGTATTTTATCTGATGGGTTAAGTAGTAAATTTTCCCGTCTTACACTTAATTATGGTCTTAATAAACGGATTACAATTGGTTCTGGCGCTGAGTATTTATCTTCTTCGCCTTCGGCAAAACTGATGCCTTTTGCAAATGTATCTTTAAGATTACTTCCCACACTTATATTATCCGGTGAGCAATCTTATGGTGTAGTTTCAAAAGCAAACCTTAATTATCGTTTTGCAAATAAAATACAACTTGATGTAAATTATCTGAAATATACCGAAGGGCAAACTGTGGTTAAAACAAATTACCTGGATGAAAAAAAAGCAGTATTATCCATGCCTTTTCAAGGGAAACACTATAGTGGTTTTGGTAGGCTTACAATTGATCGTGTAACCGTTCCTGATAGTAAGTTCACCACAGCCGAATTATTACTCGGAGGAATGGCTGGCGGTATAAATGCCAATATTACAACCTTCGCTTATATAGAAAAGTTGCCGGTTATCTACAGTAAATTATCTATGACGTTCAGGCTGCCAAAAGGTATTCGCTTTACTCCGCAGATTCAGTATGATTACAGCTATAAGGCATTTAATACAATAAGAGGTGAACTGGAAAAAAAAGTATTCAGAAATACGCTGGTAAATATTGCTTACGAAAAGAACAGCGTTGCAAGTTTAAGTGGGTGCATTATTGGAGTAAGAAGAAATTTTTCTTTTGCACAAACGAACTTTTCTGCAAGGGTGGGAGACAGATCTCTTATGCTTTCTGAGTCGGTTGGTGGCGGTTTGCTGTTTGATAAAAACAGTTATGTAGCCGCCAATGATCAAAAAAGTGTAGGTAAGGGAGGCCTGTTAATATTGCCTTTTCTGGATTATAACTGTAATGGAAAACGTGATAAAGGTGAGCCTGATGTAAAAGGCCTCATAGTTAGGGTTAGTGGGGGCTTAGTAGAGCGGGATGCAAAAAAAGCAGCCATAAGAGTATCTGCACTCGAAGCTTATAATAAATATTTTGTAACGCTTGATGAAAATAGTTTTGATAACCCTGCCTGGAAAATAACCAACAAATTAATTGAAGTTACAGCCACACCTAATAATTATATACTTATAGAAGTACCCGTGGCTGTGGTAGGCGAAGTATCAGGAACAGTATTTATAAAAGATGGTGCCAGCAAAAATGGAATCGCCAGGATCATCGTAAATATTTACGATAGCAACAACAAACTGGTTGCTAAAACGCTGACGGAGTTTGATGGTTATTTCAGCTACTTCGGGCTGGCTCCCGGTAATTACAAAGCTTCTGTAGACGAAGCCCAACTGGAGAAAATAAAAATGTTAACTAACACTGCTCCTCAAGAATTTAAGATCAATATAAAAAATGAAGGCGACATAGTGGAAGGGCTTGAGTTTATAATTTCAAAAAAGAAAAACAATGCTAATGAATAACATATTATGAATCATAAATAATCTTTTAAAAACGGCAATATGTTTTGAGAGCTAGCGTTTTAGAGTCGTTAAAATATCAGAATATTTATTTAAAAACCAAAAAAAACAATGAAAAAAAATTTAAGTAAAATGACAAAAATGATTGCTGCGGCTTTAGTGCTGGGTGTAATTTCTTTTAATGCAAGTGCACAAGCTATAGCTACAGCAACTGCTTCTGCTACAATTGTTAGCCCTATCAGCATTGCTAAAAATGTTGACATGAACTTTGGTAACCTAAGTGTTGCCTCTTTTGCCGGCGGAACAGTAACTTTAGACCCATCTGTTGCGGCTACACGTACGGCCAGTGGTGGTGGTGGTGTATCATTACCTGCAATTTCAGGAACAGTATCAGCAGCTAAATTTACTGTTTCAGGGCAGGCAAATTTCACTTATGATATTACATTGCCTTCATCTGCATCATTGTCTGGCCCAGGTGCTCCAATGCTTGCTTCTAATTTTACCAGTAGTATTACTGGAGGTACAGGTACATTAGATGGATCAGGCACGCAGGTATTTTATGTTGGTGCAGATCTTGATGTAGCCGCAGCACAAGCTCCGGGAGTTTACACTACATCAGGTGCTTTTCTTATTGGAGTTAATTACAATTAATTTTTTAAAGATCATGAATATAGATGTGGTATTTTTACTGCATCTATATTTATAATATCATACAACTTAAGCCCGGCAGTAAATTAATTATTCCGGCAATTTTTTATTTATTTTTTATGAAATACATTTCCGGAAGAAAACCTAAGCTTTTTTATTTATTTTTCGGAGCTATTTTACTTACTTTATTTTATTCTACGGCAACGGCCCAGGGAGATCTTCTTATCACTCCCAAAAGAATCGTTTTTGATGGTTCTAAAAGATCTGAAGAAATAAACCTGGCTAATATTGGTACAGATACCGCTACTTATACGATCTCATTTGTACAATATAAAATGAATGAGAACGGAAAGTTTGAACCCATATCCGATCAGGATACTACTCAAAAATATTCCAGCAAAAATCTCCGTTATTTTCCCCGTACTGTTACGCTTGCTCCTAATGAGGCACAATCAGTAAAACTACAGTTGATAAATAAAAATGCGCTTTTACCCGGAGAATACCGGTCGCATTTATTTTTCAGAGCAATGAAGCAGCCAAAGCCATTAGGTGAAGAAGAGGTTCAAAAGGTTGATTCGGTTATTTCTATACAGCTTACACCCGTCTTTGGTATATCAATTCCCATTATCATAAGGCTTGGAGAAACATCTTTGAAAATGAATTTTTCTAATGCATCTTTTGTAATGAATGGCAATGATGCGTTGATGAAGATCACCCTTAACCGTTCAGGAAATATTTCTTCTTACGGAGATATTAGGGTGGACCATATTTCAACAGATAATAAAGTAACCAATGTGGGTTTTGTAAAAGGTATCGCAGTTTATTTGCCAAATGCTAAAAGAAATTTCAGCATGCTCCTCAATAAAGTTCCCGGTGTCGATCTCCATTCCGGAAAACTTAGGGTTACATACTCTGACCAATCTGCAATTCCGCTCACTCTTTGTGAGCAGGAAATTGCACAGTGATATTAACTATGCCTTTCTAATAACAACTACGAAAATTTACTTACGTAAAACTACGTTTATACCTTACCGTATAACCTCGTAACTCACTGATAATATTTACAATAAAGTAAATTTATTATTCTATACACAATAAGTTCTCTCCATTTAGCGTATTACATACTGTTGTAGATTTTATTCTATAAAAACCAATATCCAGGTAAAATCCAAAAAATCCAATTAATGAAAAAGTTCTATCTGTTAGTTTGTTTATGTGTTTCTTATTGTTTTTCTTTTGCACAGAGTACTGGTTTCAGTGGCACAGGTGCAAATATCAATGTAGTTTATCACCGTATTAATTGGACTATCAATCCCAATAGTTCTTCAAAGACAATTACTGGTACAGTCGTAACTTATTTTAAAACGTTTGGTACACCTGTATCAACAATAAAATTTGACCTTAACAGTACCTCGTTTCCTACGGCTAATGTTACTGCAACTTATCATGGTACTACCTGTACAAGAACTTGTTTAGGTAACATCCTTACTATTACGCTACCGGCAACCGTTCCAGCAAATACGCTTGATTCAGTAGTTGTAAATTATACTGGAATACCGCCAGCAGCAACCGGCCAGGCTACCGGATATCAAAAAGCTGCAAATGGAACTGATAACTGGGTATATACTTTATCTGAATCATACGAGGATAGGGATTGGTGGCCTTGTAAAGCCGATATGGAGGATAAAATAGATTCTATGGATATCAATGTGACCGTTCCTTGGAATGTAGGTACAGCAGACACATTTTGGGTGGCAACTAATGGAAAATTAATAGACTCTACTATAACGGGATTGAACCGCATATTTAAATTTAAAACACGGTATCCAATTGCTTCCTATCTGGTAGCCGTTTGCGTAGGTAAATTTAATCGATACTATACCGGTGTAAACGTTAATGGAACCAACACACAGGTAGCATATTACATCTTAAAGAACACGGGTTCTCAGTCTTCGATCATAACAACAATGAACAAAATAAATGCAGTATTGGTAGAATACGGCAAAAAATTTGGAGACTATCCGTTTAAACTTGAAAAGCATGGATTTTATGAGGGACTAGCGGCGGGGGCTGGCGGTATGGAGCATCAATCTTTTTCTGCTATAGCAAGTACTGAGCTAAGTGATGTAGGAACACTTGCTCATGAACTCCTGCATCAATGGTTTGGTGATAATGTAAGTTTTGCCACTTGGAACGATTTGTGGCTCGCAGAAGGTTTTGCCCGCTTTGGAGAAACGCTTTGCGGAGAATTGGTTCCAAGCTTAGGACAAGATCCTTATACAATTCGAAACGGGTTTAAAAATCTTGCCCTCGCTAAAAGCACCGCAAGCGTATGGATACCTAATTCTAATATAAATAATTCAAATAATATTTGGAATGCTCCTTATGGCTCTACCGTATATAACAGAGGCTGTATGGTAGTCACCATGCTGAGAGCACTTTGCGGAGATAGTATCTTTTTTAATACCTTAAAAAGTTATCAAACAAATTTAGCAGGAAAGTCTGCAACAACGGATACTCTAAATAATTATTTTAATAGGGCATTGGGAGTAGATATAAAACCATTCTTTGACGATTTTGTAAAAGGAACAGGAAACCCGGTATATACAACTTTGTGGCAGGCTTTCGGTGGCGGGAATAAGCGATTGGCAATAAGTTTAAGCCAGACAAAAAATCCAATATCTAGCCCGGTTACATACTTTCATACACCTGTAGTATTGCATGTAACAGGGGCCTTACCGGCAAATGATACTACTATTGTAATTTACGATAAGGGTGGTGGTATTATGGCAAAAGCTGGTAACGGCATCGGTCCTGATGTTGGAGGAAATTTGTTAATTTTTAATTTATCTTTCACTCCTACAAATGTGGCTTTTGATGAGTATTCTCAAATGTTGGCAACGGGTAGTACTCCAGCTAAAGTAACTACGCTTGACTTAAAACTGGTTGATTTTTCAGTAAAACAAAATCCGAATTACAACAGCGCATCCTTATTCCTGGATGCTAATTCTTCGAATACTGAAATCACATTAGAGAGATCTGCTGATGGCATCAGCTTTACATCTTTAGGAAGTATGCAAATAGTTCCAGGTTTAGCAAATCCTGTAAAATATTCCTTTAATGATCTTTCACCTATAAAAGGAGTAAATTATTACAGAGCAAAATATAAAGCTACCAATGGGCAGTTTACCTATACACAGGTAATCAAAATAGCAGGTATTTATAAAACAAAATTTGAGATCATCAATAATCCTGTAAAAGATAATCTGCAGATCAAAAGTTCAGCAGATGCTTTAAATGGTGAATATAATTTTAGTATTTATGATGCGTCAGGCAAACTGGTATTACAATCAAAAAATACAGTGTCAGGAAGTTTAACCAACTTGAAGACAAATGAACTGGCAAGTGGCATTTATATTCTTACCATTTCATCTGCAGACGGTAACATTGAAACTCTAAAATTCGCAACACAACAATAATTTTTCTAATCCAATCCTGTGCAAGACCTAAAACCTGTTTTATGAAAAATTTTTTACTATGCATATTTATACTTGCTTTTACAGCTGGGTATGTACATGCGCAAACGGCTACAGTAAGTTATCCCTTCTCTATAGGATACACGGGCACATGCAACACGGGTGCTGAGGAGTTACATTATTATACTTATAGCAGTGCAACTAACACCATTGCGAATGCAAGTGGCGGATTGGTGGGTAATGGTGTACCGCAGTTAAGAATAGGAGGCAGTAATGGTCCCAAAAATGGCACTACAACGAACGGCCCTATAAATAATGCAACACAACGGTACACATCTATTTATGCAAGTGTGAGTTTTAATCCTAAAGATCATAATATTTATTATTTCTGGACTGCAACCGCCGGAACACTAGCTCCAGGAGGAGCTCGTACATATGTTTGGCGTTGGCCTGTAGGCACAATTCCTACCGGTACTTCTCCCAGGCTTGATACAATAGCTTCCTTTAAAGCTGATATATTAGGAGTAGCCTTTGACAATAGTGGCAATGGATATGACGTAGAGTTTACTGCTGTTGCAGCGCCTTACAAGCCTTTTATACGATTGATGAACTTTGCTACTGGTACATTTGGCGGTGCCGATACTTTGGTACTTACCGGAGGCGCTAAAATATACCAGCAGGGAAGTGGTGACGTTGCTATAACGCCTTCAGGTCAAATGTTTTTTGTGTGCGATAATAAATTATTTACCCCTAACTATACTGCTTATACGGGCACAGGTTCTAATCTTACCTGCACTTATATTGATACGGTTAAAGTTGGTACTACTGCAAACTTTGTAGGGTTAACGTATGCTGATGGAACTGCAATTGCTGCATTTTCCGGAAGTGGCTGTCCCTACCAGAAAATTGATCTTCTTACCGCATTAAACTCGACCATTACCAAATCCGGTAGTGTAACAAGCTCATCAGATATGGCTACTGTCGTATCTGGTATAGGAGCTGCAAAAAAATTAGTTTCAGCAACATTGGTCTCGCCAGGCGTATATGATGTAATATATGATGTTTATGTAAAGAATTATGGCAATATGGATATCGCAAATGTCCAGGTTATTGATGATCTGACGGGAATTAACGGTGTCGGAAATCTTAGTAATGTTACTACATCGTTTGTTTCGAATCCACCAGGGATGGTTTTAAATCCCGGATTCAATGGTAACTCTAATAAAAATCTACTTAACGGTACAGGAACTTTACCTAATTTTCCTACCGCAAATAATAATTTTACAATCCGTATAAATTGTCGTCTATCCAGTATAGTTAGTGGTGTCGTCTATTACAATAGCGCTATTGCAATTGCAAAAGACTGGAATGGTAATAGTTTAAAAGATAGTTCCACAAATGGTAGTCTTCCGGATCTTAACAGTAATGACAAGCCTGATGATTTAGGTGAAGGTCAGCCGACTCCATTTCTTATTTCTATTGCAGCACAAACGCCACCATGTGCCACGCTTACAAATGTTTTGTATACACAAAATTTTGGTTCAGGCACTGGCCTTACAGCCACAATGGGCGCACCAGTTGTGGCTACTGGTGTACTGTTTGCTACTGGTACAAGTCTTTACGCAAGTAGTATAACAGCACCTATACCAATAGAAAGGTTTACAGTAACTAATAATGCTAATCTTGCCAATCCAGCTAACTTTATAAGTCTTGCAGATCATACCGGCAATGCAAACGGACGAATGCTTGTAGTAAATGCAGATGCAGCAAGCAATACAATGTACAGGGCTACTTTTTTCTTCCCTACTTGTGCCAATCAGCAATACTCGCTTTCTTTTTATGCAGCTTTCCCTGGCAATGCAGCTTATAATACAATATGTACTGCATTTGGAGGATTTCAATATCCTAAAATAAAAATGCGCATAAGAGATGGCTCTACGGGACTGATCATTACGGAGGTTTCTACTGCTTCTATTACCAATACTAGCTGGCAACAGTACGGTCTTAAATTTTTGAGTCCGGCTTCTTATCCCTTTATTATTATAGAACTTATTAATGATGCACCCGGCGGATGTGGTAATGACGTAGTTATAGATGATATACAATATGGCACCTGCGATGCATTACCGGTTGTAAGTGTCTCAGCAGTATCAGGCGGTTGCCTCGGTAGTTCTACTACTTTTAGTTATAGTTTAAATGATCCTTCAGCTTTGCCTGGTGGGAAAGATTACCAATGGCAGGTAAGTACTGATAATGTAACCTTTGTTGATATTCCCGGTGCTACTTCACCTACCTATACAATTAATCCTGTTACAGCACTCAACGTAGGAAAATATTATAGAATTATAGTTGCAGCCACCGGAAATATAGGTAGTCCGTCGTGTCGATACACTTCTCCTGGTATTTTGCTTACTGCAAAAACACCTTCAACAGTACCTACGCTTGCAAAAGCAAGTAAAAATAATGTATGCCCTGCCAACCCGGTAGTAGTAACCGTATCAGGCGGTACTTTAGGTACCAATGCAACGTGGAAATGGTACAGCGGAAGTTGTGGCGGTACGTATGTTGGTACTGGTGTAAGTATTACAGTAAATCCTACTGTGGCTACTACTTATTATGTACGTGCAGAGGGTGATTGTAATACAACTACTTGTGTATCCGTTACCATTTCAATATCATGTGATATTGATAAAGATAAAGATGGCATTCCTGATTTTGTGGAAAGCAATATGCCGGCTGCTTTGCAGGATGCTGATGGGGATGGTATCATCAATGCATATGATACAGATTATCCTGGTTTTGTAGATAATAACGGAGACTTTATCAATGATAATTTCCAGGCAGATGGAGATTCTAATGCAGATGGTATATTAAATTATAAAGATCCTGCTTTCTTGTATAATGGGCTGCCATTTAAAGATGTGAATGGTGACGGCATAAATGATTATTTTGACAATGACCTGGATGGTATAATAAATATGCTTGATCTGGATAGTGATAATGATGGCATACCAGATGTAGTAGAAGCCGGTGGTGTTGATGCTAATGGCGATGGAAAAATTGACAATTTTACTGATACAGATAACGATGGCTTATCCCAAAATGTAGATAGCAATAATTCGGGGGCTTATAACTCAGGCGTTGGTCTTGGTGCCGTTGATACAGATGGCGATGGCGTGTTAAATGAATTTGATTTAGATAGTGATAATGACGGCATACCTGATGTAGTAGAAGTTGGCGGCGCAGATGCAAACTTTGATGGTAAAATAGATGGATTTGTAGATGTAAACAAAGATGGGATATCCGATAATATTGTTGGCATGGTAAATGCATTGCTTAAAACCGGTGCTGATACAAATAATGATGGTAGAGCAGATAGCTATCCTTATAAAAATATGGATGCTGACAAGCGTGCCAACCCTTATGACCTGGACAGTGATGGCGATGGTATTGTGGACGTAATTGAAGCAGGATTTACAGATGCAAATTATGATGGTTTTATAGATGGTTTAAGGAGTGCAGATGGTTGGAATACTGCAAAGCATGGTGTAGCACTTAACTTAAGAAATACGGATGGTCGTGGTAATCCTGATTATCTGGATATAGATTCTGATGATGATGGCATACCTGATAATATTGAGGGACAAAGTACTAATGGCTATAAATTACCTACAGGCCTTGATGCTGATAATGATGGAATAGATAATGCTTATGATGATAAGCCTGCTGTTTTTGGCGGCTCTGGAATATTTGTGTACGATTATAATGGGGATGGCATACCTGATTACCGTGACCTTGATACAGACTCTGACGGTATACCAGATATTGTGGAAGGGAATGATTTTAATAGAAATGGCCTGAGTGATGATATCGTTACGCTTTTAAATTCTGATATAGATGGCGATGGCCTGGATGACCGTTTTGATTCTTTGAACACCAGTGCCAAAGGAACATCCTATAATATGGGTGCAGGCGGAACAACTTTTGGTGATGCGGCTCCCGGCACAAGGTCACCTGTACAAAAAACTTTGGCTATTCAGCCGGATAGAGACTGGCGGTATGCAGGTTATTTATTAAATGTACAATTATTACAGTTTGGCGTTAATGCACAGAGCAATGATAATGTGTACATCACATGGAAAATAATAACCAGCCAGGCCTTGAACCGTTTTGAAATTGAAAGAAGTACGGATAACCGAACTTTTACAAAAGTAGCAACACTTACAAGAGATGTGCCATTGCAAGAGGAACAGGCATTTTCTTTATACGACAATATTGCCGGTGTAAATAGCGATATCATTTTTTACAGACTTAAAATAATTGCGGCAAATAATCAAATAAAGTACAGCAATGTTTTATTGATAAGGAGAGGAAATGCCGTGGCTCAAAATGCTGCAAGTGTACAACCAAATCCGGCTGCAGATTTTGTATCCATACATTTTTATGCAACAAATGATAATGATGCTAAGATAAGATTGATTGATAATCTTGGCAAAACAATATTGTTGCAGAAGCAAAAAGTCATCAAGGGAACTAACAGCCTGCAATTAAATGGTCTGTCAAAATTCAGCGATGGCGCATATACTATACAGGTGCTGATGCAGGATGATGTGATCACACAAAAATTAATAATTCGTAACAGGTAGTTTTTCATGCATAGTAAACTTAGAGCCCCTTCTGTAAAGAGGGGGCTTTTTGTGTTAGCTTTGTAGCATGTACACAATAAAAAAATCGCTGGGTCAACATTTTTTAAAAGATGAAATAATTATTCAGAAAATTGTAGATGCTTTAAAGCAGGAAGAATTTAAAAACCTGCTGGAAGTAGGTCCTGGTGCTGGTGCACTCACAAAAGAGCTTATAAAAATACCTAATATAAATTTTCAGGCGGTAGAGTTAGACGATGAAAAAGTGGAATACCTGCAAAAAAAATATTCAACGCTCGATAAAAAAATAATTCATAAAAGTTTCTTAGATATTGAAAAGCCTTTTGAAGAACCTTTCAATATCATTGGAAATTTCCCCTATAATATTTCTACCCAAATACTTTTTAAAATTTTAGAATGGAAAGATGAAGTGCCGGTAGTTATTGGTATGTTTCAAAAAGAGGTTGCCCAAAGAGCTGCTTCAAAACCTGGCAATAAAGTGTATGGCGTATTAAGTGCATTGATACAACCTTATTATAACATTGAATATTTATTTGATGTGCCACCGGAAAGTTTTAATCCACCGCCAAAAGTAATGAGTGGTGTAATAAAGCTTACCCGTAAAACAGCGATGCTTAATGTAAAATCAGAAAGGGCGTATTGGGTATTGGTAAAAACTGCGTTTAACCAACGCCGTAAAACTTTACGCAATGCCGTAAAAAGTTTATTTGCTGCGGATGTATTGCAGGAGGAAATTTTTAACCTGCGTGCTGAAGCATTGAGTATTGAAGATTTTGCAGCGCTTACTTTTAAAATGCAATAAGAAGTCAGTCCTTATTTATCATTAGCTTGTTTTTCTTTAATATTTTATTTTGTCTTCTGTTTGTAATGCTAATTACAACAGGTATCAAAAAAAGGATAAACCTGGAGAGATAATTACAAAAAGAATTATTTGGGATGGTAAAAAGTGCAGCAGCTAAAAAAATAGATGCAACCAGGATAGACCTTATTATAGAAAACCTGAGAACTGTTTTATCAGTAACGAGATCTGAAAGATTTCTTTTAGCATTGCCAACAAACATAAAAAGAAGTATAAGAGAAACTGAGATACAGAAAAGATTAAGGCAATAGATCATCCATACAAAGTTTACATTTCCGTACCGGGAGTTCAGGCCACTTGTAAAGGGAACCAGTACAACCCAAAATAAAAACAGGAGGTTCATCCATAGCAATCCATTATTATAATTTTTTACATAGCCAAAAAGTTTATGATGGCTTGTCCAGAACTGGCCAATTACAGCAAAGCTCAAAATGAATCCAAAGAACTCTGGCAACATGTGCCCAAGCGCAGATTTGATATCTTTGGTAGCATCTGTGGAGTTCTCAATAGAGGGAACTCTAATTTCGATAACCAATAATGTAATAGCTATTGCAAATACTGCATCACTGAATAAGATCAATCGCTCAAGCTGAAATTGTTTGCGCTCATCCTGAATATCGTAATTATGTACTTTGGAATGCTGACTCATAAATAGTTGATTATCTCTGCTGCAAAATACTGATTATAACTTTTGCAAAGGATTGTTGCGATACTAAAGTTTTAAAAAACTAACAAGCGTTAATATTCAGTGCTGAATATGTAAATTTGCTGTTGAATCGATTGTACTTCAAACTGAAAGCATTGCTGATTTTTATTCTGCTGTACAAGAGTGCGACGCCAATGAAGTTGAATAAAGATATGATGCTTGGCCCAAAAAAATATTTATGAGTTTTACTACAAAAAATAAAGTGCGTATAGTTACGGCCGCTGCATTGTTTGATGGTCATGATGCTGCCATTAATATTATGCGCCGCATTCTGCAAAGTAAAGGTGCGGAAATTATTCACCTTGGGCACAACAGAAGTGTGGCAGAAATAGTGGAGTGTGCTATAGAGGAAGATGTGCAAGGTATTGCCATTACCAGTTACCAGGGCGGCCATGTGGAGTTTTTTAAATACATGAAAGATCTGCTGAATAAAAATGGTTGCGGTCATATTAAAATATTTGGCGGCGGCGGCGGCACTATTTTGCCAACAGAAATAGAAGAGTTACATCAATATGGAATTACAAGAATTTACAGTCCTGATGATGGCCGCCATATGGGCCTTGAAGGAATGATAGAAGATGTAATTACAAGTTGTGATTTTGTATTGAATGGCACAGGCAATTACACTCCGCCCATGCCTTTGGGTGAGGTAATTGATACAAGGCCAATAGCCAGGAAAATCACCAATGTAGAAAATGGTATAGAGACTAAGAAAGATGAAAAAGCTAAAGAAAGCAACACACCAGTCCTCGGCATTACCGGCACAGGCGGCGCCGGAAAGTCGTCGGTAACAGATGAACTGGTTCGTCGTTTTTTAAATGAGTACACGGATAAAACGATAGCTGTAATTTCTGTAGATCCGAGCAAGAAAAAAACGGGCGGAGCTTTGCTTGGTGACAGGATCCGTATGAATTCAATTTCTTCACCTCGGGCATATATGCGTAGCCTTGCTACACGTGAAAGCGATGTAGCGCTTAGCCAATATGTGCAGGAAGCGATTGATATTTGTAAAGCTGCCGGGTATGATTTTATTATTTTAGAAAGTGCCGGTGTAGGGCAGAGTGATGCCTCTATATTGGATTACTGCAACATCAGCATGTATGTAATGACGCCGGAATATGGTGCACCATCGCAACTGGAAAAGATAAACATGCTGGATTATGCAGATGTGATCTGCCTGAATAAATTTGATAAAGCAGGTGCATTGGATGCCTTGCATGATATTAGAAAACAATACAAACGCAACCATACTTTATGGAATGCAAAAGATGATGAACTTCCGGTTGTTGGAACAATTGCGGCACAATTTAATGATGCAGGTGTAAATGAATTGTTTGAGCGCTTGATGGAAAAAATTGCAGAGAAAACCGGCGTAAAGTTTCATGGTGAAATTCAACATCATAGACATACAAAAGAAACTGCCAGCCAGTCTACAATAATACCGCCTAAAAGAGTGCGTTATCTTTCAGAGATTGCAGAAACGATTGAAGAATATGATAAATGGGTAGATCAGCAAAGTAAAATTGCAACGGAATTATATCAACTAAACGGCTCCGCAATAATTATAAAAGATGATTCACTTTTGAAAGTAATAAAAGAAAGAGAAGAACTTTTAGAAAATACCAATAAAAAATTACTTGATAATTGGGCAGCTACGCAAGAACGTTACTCCAAAGAATTTTACGAATTTAAAGTAAGGGATAAAGTGATAAAGCAACCGTTGACTTATAAAAGTTTATCAGGTAGTGTTATTTCAAAAGTGTATTTACCAAAGTACAGCGATTGGGGTGATATTTTAAAATGGCAGTTGCAGGAAAATGTACCGGGAGAATTTCCATTTACCGCAGGCGTATTTCCTTTAAAAAGAGAAGGCGAAGACCCGACAAGAATGTTTGCTGGCGAAGGTGGCCCGGAAAGGACGAACCGTAGGTTTCATTATGTAAGTGTGGGGCAGCCTGCAAAGCGACTCAGTACAGCGTTTGATAGCGTGACATTATACGGAGAAGATCCCGCTTACCGCCCCGATATTTATGGAAAAGTGGGTAACAGTGGTGTAAGTGTTGCCACAGTTGATGATGCTAAAAAATTATACAGCGGTTTTGATCTCTGCAATGCAAAAACTTCTGTGAGCATGACGATAAATGGCCCGGCGCCAATGCTGTTAGCATTTTTTATGAATGCCGCCATAGACCAGCAATGTGAAAAATATATTATAGAAAATAATTTGCGGGAAACCGTAAATAAAAAGATTGAAGCCCTTTTTAATATTGATTCGCTCCCGAAATATTATGGTATAGATAATAAAGTAGTTACTCCGGCGCTCGGAAATTTTTCTGGCGCCCTGCCTGAAGGCAATGATGGATTAGGATTACGTTTGTTGGGGCTTAGTGGTAAAGATGTATTGTCTGCGGATGTTTATGAAGCAATAAAAGCAAAAGCATTATCTACTGTAAGAGGAACTGTACAAGCAGATATTTTAAAAGAAGACCAGGCACAAAATACCTGTATTTTTTCTACAGAATTTGCGCTGAAACTAATGGGAGATGTGCAGGAATATTTTATAAAAAATAAAGTACAGAATTTTTACAGCGTCAGTATCAGTGGTTATCATATTGCGGAAGCGGGCGCCAATCCTATCACACAGCTTGCATTTACTTTGGCAAATGGATTTACTTATGTGGAATATTATCTCAGCCGAGGTATGAACATTGATGATTTTGCTCCAAATCTTTCTTTCTTTTTCAGCAATGGGATGGATCCGGAATATAGTGTAATTGGCAGAGTAGCAAGACGCATCTGGGCAAAAGCCATGAAAAATAAATACAAAGCAAATGACCGTAGTCAGAAATTAAAATATCATATACAAACAAGTGGCCGTAGTCTGCATGCGCAGGAAATAGATTTTAATGATATAAGAACGACGCTCCAGGCATTGTACGCTATTTATGATAATTGCAATTCTCTGCATACTAACGCTTACGATGAAGCGATAACCACACCAACCGAAGAAAGCGTACGCAGAGCAATGGCAATACAATTAATTATCAATAGAGAATTAGGCACAGCAAAAAATGAAAACCCCAACCAGGGATCTTTCTTGATTGAAGAAATGACTGATTTGGTAGAACAGGCGGTACTTACTGAATTTAATCGCTTGACAGAAAGAGGCGGCGTGTTGGGTGCTATGGAAAGAATGTATCAGCGAAATAAAATACAGGAAGAAAGTTTGTATTATGAAACATTAAAGCATACCGGAGAATACCCGATCGTTGGCGTAAATACTTTTCTCAGCAAAAAAGGCTCGCCTACCATTTTACCTACAGAAGTAATACGATCTACAACAGAAGAAAAAGAATTACAAATAAAAACACTGGAAGCCTTTAAAGAAAGACATAAAGAAAAAAGCGCTGCTATGTTGAAGCAATTGCAACAGGTTGCAATAGATAATGGAAACCTTTTTGACGAGTTGATGGAAACAGTAAAGTATTGTTCACTGGGAGAAATTACCAATGCTTTATACAGTGTTGGTGGCCAGTATAGAAGGAATATGTAATGCTACAATAATTCTTCGCAGTAATAACCGGCATTCCAAAGCAATGTTTCAATTTCATTACCCATCGTTTTATTACTTACGATGCGTAATATATTATCACAATCATCCAGGTCCACATTCCATTTAAGAATGTTCGGGTGCATATCTAATGTAGATTCCACTTCGTTGATACGTCTTGCATCTGTTAGGTTTGTTTTAAATACCAGCACTTCCATGGTAAATAGTTTTAGTCTATGATAAAACCCGGCAGCATCCACTGCCGGGAATTTTTTTTAATCATTTTCTGAAGGGGGAGTAGTTTGCCCACGCATTCCCCATCTTCCGCCACAACGGTTGCGCCATTCTTCTTTAAATTTTTCTCTTTCCTCGGGCGTCATGTTATGCATTTTGTCTTCTATTTTATTTTTCCAGTGTCTGCCAGGGCCGCCACGCTTGCCACCAAAGCCACCAAATAATATTTTACTCAGTACTAAAATACCCATTGCCTGTAAATAGGTTATTGTTTTTACACCTATTACTGCAGGTAATATCGCATTCCATAAACCCATTACTATTGCAGTAAAAAGCAGTATGCCTGCAGCAAACAGTAAGAGGAACATTATTACTTTTTTTATACGAAATCTTTTCATTGTTATTTATTTAAAATGTTGTTAGTTGATCAGCATCATATTTTTTAAAAAATTGTTTCTTGTTTTTATTTTGCACCATAATTTTTTCATCTTATTTTTTTTATGCCTGTCGGCAGATTAATAATTTATAATTTCTTCTCTTAATGTAGAGAGTCTGTTTCTTAAATGGAGAACTGCATAGCGCTTTCGGCTGATGAGTGTTGCCACTGCCACATCCGTCTCTTCCGAAATATCTTTAAAGGGAGTTCCGTCTATTTCATTACGGATAAACACCGAACGTTGCTCTTCAGGCAATTCATCCAGGGCAAGCTGCAGCTCTTCCCAAAATAAATTCCGCAGGTATTCTGTTTCCGGGGTGCCAGTTTCTGATAAGATCATCTCTTTCCAATCCGGCATATCTTCATCAGAAACTGGAGAGGCAAAAATATCTTCAGCAAGTGGAAGTTTTTTCTTGCGATAACTATCCGTTATTTTATTCCTGGCTACTTTATACAGCCAGCCACTGGCTTGTTCTATTGGTTCTGTATTTCCAGCAAACTGGTAAAAAACATCCTGCAGAATATCTTCAGCGTCTTCCTCATTAGCCACACGCTGCTTTATAAAGCTCAGCAGGCGTCTGCTGATACTCTTAATTGTAGCGGTAATGTTATTATTCCTTTCTGAGCTCATTGCAGTTGTTATCGTAAGTGCATCCTCCATTTATATAATTGTAGACGATTGACGATGGAGGATATTTTAAAGATGCGGCATTTTTTATAAAAAAACTATTCGAAGTAATTATTTTAATACCAGCATTTGTTTTTCATGGCATGCCAGAACTGGCCGAAATATTTATATAAATGATTTTGTTACCAGCATTCGGTACGGGCGGGCATCAGCTCCTGCCTGCCGGTAAGCAGGTTGTGTCATCCTCCCTATGTTAAATCGGGATTCCGACTTTACGTCGGAACTTGTACGGCATACCATTGTGAATCTTGCTTATCCAACCGATAACATTCTATTAATTAAGCCACTTCTAAAGGATAAGAGTATTGTAGTGAGTAAGAAATAACAATTACTTAAAAAATTTACCTAAAGGGAGTATAGGAGAGTACCCAAAGCTAGTATACATTTGTATCGGTTTTTCATAGGATATTGGATTTTAAAACGGGGCTGAATTTTTATTCTGGCCCTTTTTTATTTTTAACCCTTCCATGAGGAACTTTCTACACAATCAAACTCATTTACAACTCATTTTTTGATGGTATGGTTTTTGGCAATTTTATTAGTAATAAAAAATCATTTTACTAATTCATTAAATTATCTATCATGGCTAAATATTCAAAGGGCGCACAAAAGAGTGTAGCGGGTGCGATGAAAAAAATGGAAAAGGGGTCATTAAAAATCGGAAACTCCAGTAAGAAAGTTACCAGCAAAAACCAGGCAATTGCAATTGGCCTTTCCGAAGCAAAAAGGAAAGCTGCTAAAGTGCCTACGAAAAAACCTGCTGCTCCGAAAAAAGTAGTTGCAAAAAAAGCAGCCCCAAAAAAAGCTGTACCTAAAAAGGCAGTGGCAAAAAAAGCGATGGCTAAAAAAACTGCTCCTAAAAAATCGGTAAAGAAAGCAGCGCCGAAAAAAGCTGCGGCAAAAAACATATCGCCTGTAAAAAAAGCCGCTCCGAAAAATGTAGCTCCAAAAAGAATTGCACCTAAAAAAGCTGCTCCGAAAAAAGCCGTTGCTAAAAAATCGAAGTCTATCGCTAAAAGTACGCCGGCCAAGCCTCCTGTAAATACGCCAACGCCAATGCCGGAAATGAACGATGAAGTACAGGCTCCAGTTCAAGACGAAAATATTGTAAATACACCTGCGGTTAGTGATCCAATCACTATTACCGACCAAAAAGTTTACAATAAGGCAACATCTAAAGTAGATCCAAAACATAATATGCCTGTATCTTCCACCCGGAAAGGTGGTATTAAACCTTCAGGTAAAAAACCTATGTGGTAAATTTAATAACTCCATATAAGTTCCGCTCAATAGAATTTATCCAAACAATTTTACAAAGCGGACAAAAAAATGGCTGATTAATTTCAGCCATTTTATTTTTATGCAATCGCCGTCTTTTAGAAACTAAATCCAATACCAACTTTTAAACCACGGTTGTAAGCACTCAATGATTTATTGGCGTCAATTTTTGACAAGCCATAATCATACGATGCAGAAATATTTAAGCCATTGGTTATTTTGTAACCTATACCTGCAGTTACACCTGCATCCCATTTATTAAACTGGCTGGTTGCATCTATATTACTTTTCAGAATATTAAAACCTAATGCGCCCGCAGTAGTATGAAGATTTGAATTTAGTAAGTAAGAGAATTGTGGGCCGGCAAATATCTGTAAACCATCCAGCTCAACTTTTAATAACACTGGAATGTCAAGATATTGTGATTGTAATTGAGCTTTGGCATTAGCGCCTAAAAAACTCAACCCTTTAATATTAAGTTCCCCATCCAGCTCATACCCTTTCTGAGTATAATACAAACCTGGTTCAACCGAGATGTTTTTGCTAACAGGAATACTGGCATAACCACCAGCAAAATAACCTGTACGGTTTTTTGTAGTAACCATTCCATTTGTATAATCCAGTAAGTTACTCAGACTGGTAGAAGCATCGCCCTTGATACCTGAAGAGGAAAGGCCGGCTTTAATCCCAAAAGAAATATTTGTTTGCGCAAAAGAAATTGCAGTAACAAAAGATAGAATTGAAAGTGTAAAGATTTTTTTCATGTTGTGTGGCGAACGGGGGTTTAATAGCCGTTCTGTGCATGAGAAAGAAAAATGATCTATAAGATTAAATGCTCACCGATAAGTTTTTGTTAAAGAGTGATTTTATTTTAAATCAACCGTATGGCATTGAAAATAAAATTTAAAGGAAAGAATAAGAAATTGCGTATTTGAAAATACTAAAAAATGGCAGATAGTGTTTCAATAAAGAAATTAGCAAAAGGAAATTAAAATAAAAAAGGATCTCCTATGTTTTCGAATAAGAAAATTTAACCCACCATTCTTTTATAAACCTCTTCATCTACCGCATTTTCACTTTTTGCAATGATCACCGTGGCAACAGTATTACCCATAAAATTGATTATTGCACGGCCTTCACTCATGAACCTGTCCACACCAATTAACAATGCCAGTCCTTCAATCGGGATAACCTTGAGTGCAGAAAGTGTAGATGCTAAAACTATAAACCCACTGCCAGTAACGCCAGCAGCGCCTTTGCTGGTCAATAATAAAATACCGATGATAGTGAGTTGCTGACCAAGTGAAAGATCAATATTAAAAGCCTGCGCTAAAAAGATAACACTCATACTTAAATAAATAGTTGTGCCATCCAGGTTAAAACTATAGCCGGTCGGAATTACAAGTCCTACAACTTCTTTTTCACAACCGGCATCTTCCAGTTTTTTCATTACCGATGGTAAAGCAACTTCACTGCTGCTGCTGCCGAGTACAATTAATAATTCTTCTTTAATATAAACAAGTAGCCGCCACAAACTGAACTTATAATATCGGGCGATCAGATTTAAAATAACAAAAACAAAAATGAGACTGGTAGCATAAAAACTAAGCAATAATTTTCCCAGTAAAAGAAGACTGCCAAAGCCAAACTTACCAATGGTATAAGCCATACCACCAAAAGCACCAATGGGGCTAAGCTTCATTACAATATTTAAAATATTAAAAAGTACTTTATTTATTTTTTCAAAAGAGATTTTTAAAGAATCACCAGCCGGGCCAAGCCATTTTAAGCCAATTGCAAATAAAATACTGAAA
>JBDSIB010000014.1:0-9592 GCA_039918155.1 Ferruginibacter sp. | reverse complement strand
TTTATCAAACAACCCCCCGTTAAACAAATTTAAAATCTAAGAAAATGTCAGTAAAAATTCCTTCAAACGTTAGCAAATGGATGGACGTTGCCGTATCAGTAGCTGCTGCTGCAGTTATATTTGGTGCCCTGCAAAAAATATTACACACACCTATTGCCGATCTATGGCTTAAGATAGGTTTATATACAGAGTGTTTTGTATTCCTTATTTATGGTATTCTTTATCTTATCTACCCACCGGTAAAAGAAGAGTTTGAAAGTGGTACTTTAAAAGCTATACCAGTTGGTAACCCAGCTTTGAACAGTATGGATAAAATGCTTCAGGAAGCTGACATTACTCCGGCTAATTTAAAAAGACTTGGAGAAGGTTTTCAGAAATTAGGTACAACCGTTTCTGGTATCTCTGATGTGAGTGATGTAGTAAAATCAACAAGTGATTTCAGTGCAAAAACTAAAGAAGCAACTGCTGCAATTGGTACAATGTCTACTGCATTTGCAAGCAGCGCCACTACAATGGCCTCTTTCAATAATGCTTCTGAAAGTGCAAAAGGATTTCACGAGCAAGTTCAGGTACTTACAAAAAACCTTGGCTCTCTTAATACTATTTATGAATTGGAATTAAAAGAAAGTAACAATCACCTTAAAGCTTTAAATGGTTTTTATGGTAAAATGGCGGAAGCAAGTGAAGCAATGATGGGTAGCGTAGATGATGCAAAAAAAGCCAAAGAACAAATTGGCAATTTAGCAACCAACTTAAGCAAACTCAACGGCGTTTACGGCAATATGCTGGGTGCTATGCAGGGAAGGTAATATTGACTTGGTAAAACCTACCAATCCAACATTAAATTCTATGATCCAAACAATATTATATAAAAACTATTAATACTAATTAGTTATGGCTTTACCCAAAGAGCCCCGGCAAAAGATGATCAACCTCATGTACCTGGTGCTTACCGCACTGCTTGCATTGAACGTATCATCTGAAATATTAAACGCCTTTAAGGTGGTTAATAACAGTCTAGACAATTCAAATATCAATCTTACAAAAAGTAGTAATGATGTATATTCTTCAATAGTGGCCGCAATGAATAAAGCGGAAACTCATGAAAAAGCTGCATTGCTACAACCGAAGGCTGATGCTCTAAAAAATGCATCTGCTGCGTTTAATACATACCTTCAAGGTGTTATAAAAAATGTAATAAATGAATCGGATTTTGATAGTACGACAGGTAAATACAAAGAAGATGATCTTGAGGCATCTACACGCTTAATGGATACAAAAGGAGAAGGCAAGATATTGAGGGCAAATCTTACAAAATATGTCAACGATGTTAATTCAATAATGGGACCTGAGTATATAAAAAAGGCTTTTCCGACAGGATTACCAATAGATACTGAATCAAAATTGACTGATAAGGAATGGACTATTAAATATTTCCACATGGTTCCTACTGTAGCATCAATAACAATTTTAAGTAAGCTGCAAAATGACATAAAAAATACAGAATCTCAAGGGGCTAAGTTTTTACTAAGTCAAGTCGGTGCTGTAGAGGTCGTTTATGATAAATTTATTCCATTAATAAGTCAGTCATCGAACTATGTAATGCCTGGCGATGAGATTACGATTAGAGCAGGAGTTGGTGCATTTAGTTCAAGTGGTGCCCCAACAGTATCCATTAATGGCCAAAATTTTGATGCAGCAGCTACCGGTTATGGTGAAACAAAAATAAACGCTGCAGGTGGTGGTCCACATTCAATTCCAATAAGAATTACCTTTAAAGATCAGCAAGGGAAAGTTCAAAATATTGATAGTAAAGTTGATTATGTAGTAGGAACACCCGGAGGCGCTTCTGTAATGTTAGATAAAATGAATGTGTTTTATATTGGAGTTGATAACCCAGTAACTATCGGTTCACCTACAGGATTAGAGAAAACACATGTATCTATGACTGGTGGTACTATTTCACAAGGAAATACATCAAATAGAATTGTAAGAGTATCAACACTTGGTGCTGCTTCTATAACAATAGATGCTGATGGCAAAAAGAGCACTTATAATTTTCGTGTAAAAAGAATTCCTGATCCTGTTTTCAAAGTTGGTTCCGGTAAAGCAAGGGTTCCAGTTGTTGAATTTAAAAATCAGCAATATTGTAGAGCTGATCTTGGAGATGATTTCTTGTTTGACTTGAAATTTAATGTAATAAGTGCAACAGTTTATTTTTCGGGTGCTGGTTTCCCTAGCACACAGATTGGTACTATTACCGGTAACAATTTATCAAACGTAAGTGCGTTGATTCAACGTTGCACACCAGGATCATCCGTTACTTTTGTGAATATTAAAGTTCAAGGCCCAGACGGTGCAGTTAGAACTATTGACGAAAGAAGTATTTCGCTTTATTAAAAATTATAGATATGAAAAAGCAGATTTTAAAATATTTCCTACTGGCATTTTTACTTGGTGGTTTCACTCAGGTTGCTGTAGCTCAAAAAAGCAAGAAGAAGGCTGTTACTTCTCGTAAGTCTACAAAAAGGACAACAAAGTCGAGAACAAAAACTAAGATACAGCCGACGGTAGCAACAGCCGATACCCTCCAAACAGTAGCAGTAGCAGCTCCAGCAGTAGATAGTTTGCCGATAAAAAGGGTATTAAAATCTCTAAGAAGAGATGGCGCTGTAAATGATGATGCCATCAGAGATAGGACTCCTTTGCCTTATGAAGATATAAGAGCAGACGATGCTGTGTACAGACATAAAATCTGGCGTGAGATTGACACGAGGGAAAAACTAAACCTCCCTTTCCGTTATGCAGCTGATGAAAATAACGGTAATCAGCGACTTATATCAATTCTGCTGCAGGCAATACAAGATAGTGTAGTGACTGTTTTTGATGCGATTGATGATAGGTTTACTACACCTATGACAAAGGCTCAAGTTGGTGAAGTGTTGTTAGGCCCGGAAATTGAGATTAAGCAGTTTAATGAAAAGGGTGAAGAAATCCCTTCAATAAAAAGGAGAAACGAATTGAACTTCGATTCTATTTATAAATTTCAATTAAAAGAAGAGGTTGTTTTTGATAAAGAAAGTTCCAGATTGTTTTTTAGAATATTAGGAATAGCTCCAGTCAAGAGAATTATAACACCGCAAGGTCTTGATTTAGGCGAAAGCCCACTTTTCTGGGTTTATTATCCTGATATGCGTCCTACTTTTGCGAAATACGATGTGTATAATGGCAAAAACTATGGTGCCCGCATGAGTTGGGAAGAATTGTTTGAAAGCCGCATGTTCTATGGTCGAATTATTAAAAGTACCATTGACAATCCTTACGATCAGTATATTAAATATTACAAAGGCTTAAGTGATAACCCCATTCTTCAACTGCTTGAGGGAGAAAACATTAAAGACAAGATCTTTAATTACGAGCAGGATCTTTGGAGTTATTAAATTCTAATACTAACTACTTTTTAAAGCCCCGGAATTTTTTCGGGGCTTTTTTATAATATACCCTTTATTGGGTATTGTTTCGTTTTTAAATCTGCTATACATTTGTCTCAGGTTTTTCATAGGATATTGGATTTTAAAACGGGGCTGAATTTCCATTCTGGCCCTTTTTTATTTTGGGGTAAGAGACTTTAAGCCTTCCAGAAGTATTTCAGCCTTCTTTTTACCAATTAATTTTTCTATTTCTTCTACACCTGCTTCTCTTATCTTTTTTACAGAACGGAAAGTTTTTAAAAGTAGATCTGCTGTTTGTTTGCCAATACCTTTAATATCTTCCAGTTCATTTTTAAAAGTACCCTTACTTCTTTTATTGCGATGAAAAGTGATGCCAAAGCGATGTACCTCATCTCTTATACGCCTTATTAATTTCAGGCTTTCGCTATCCCACGGTAATTGCAAAGCTTCCTGATCGCCCGCAAAGAATAATTCTTCCTGGTTTTTTGCAAGTCCTACTAAAGTGACTTTCCCCTGTAAGCCAAGCTTATCAATACTTTCAAGTGCTGCACTTAATTGCCCTTTGCCGCCATCAATAATAACCAACTGAGGGAAAGGTAGTTTTTCATCCAATACACGTTTATACCTGCGGTAAACAACTTCAGTCATCGATGCAAAATCATTAATGCCTTCTACCGTTTTAATATTAAAATGTCTATAATCTTTTTTGCTTGGTTCGCCATTTTTAAAACATACCATTGCCGCCACCGGGTAGCTTCCCTGGAAGTTAGAATTATCAAAACACTCAATGTGAAGAGGTAATTCAGAAAGATGAAGGCTATCCTGCAATTGTTGTAGTACTGTTATTTTTTCATCAGATGTTTTATCCTCTAGCTTAAGTAATTTTTTAGCTTTTAATTCTTCCTGGAAATAATTTACATTTTTTACTGAAAGATCAAGTAACTTTTTTTTGTCACCTCCTTTAGGTACAGAAACTATGATTCCCTCTTCGGGATATTCTATAGAAAAAGGAACTATTATTTCTCTAGCCGGACTTTCAAACTTTTGCCTTAATTGTGCAATAGCAAATACCAGCACTTCTGCGGCTGTTTCTTCTAATTTTTTTTCTAATAAAATAGTTTTTGTTTGAATGATGCTGCCATTATTCAGAGCTAGGTAATTCACATATGCTGTATTACCTTCCTCCATTATACTAAATACATCTACAGTTCCGGTATTAGTATTTACTACCGTAGATTTTGCCTGGTATTGTTGCAGGTGCTCTATCTTTTGCTGGTAAATGGATGCTTTTTCATATTCCATCTTTTCTGAAAAATCTTTTACCTGCAATTTAAAATGCTGCAAAATGGGAGAAAGATTTCCTTTTAAAAGATTTTTTAATTGTGCAATGCTTTCATCATAATCCTCATTAGTTTGCAAACCTTCGCAAGGACCTTTACAGTTACCCAAATGATACTCCAGGCATACCTTGAATTTCTTCTTTTTTATGCTGGATTCTGATAAATTTAATTTACAATTCCGTAATTGAATATTATGTTTTATAAGATCCAGTAGGTCCCTGACCTTTGCTACAGAAGTATATGGGCCAAAATATTGCGAACCATCTTTAATTTTTCTACGGGTAAAAAACACACGGGGAAAAGGTTCGTTTTTTACAACGATGTACGGATAACTTTTGTCATCTTTTAAATTAATATTGAAAAGAGGCTGGTATTCTTTTATTAAAGAATTTTCCAACAAGAAAGCATCCTGCTCACTGTTTACAATGGTGAACTCGATTTTTTTTATTCGGCTTACAAGTTCTACCGTTTTATAGCTCGTAAAAGTTTTGATGAAGTAACTGCTTACTCTTTTTCTTAAATGTTTTGCTTTGCCAACATATATGAGCTTATTGGCGGCATCATAATATTTATAAATACCAGGTGCCGTAGGTATAGTTGAAGCTATTTTTGAAAACTCTTCCTGCGTCATTTTATTTTAAAACTTCCATTTGATCATCTGCTCTTTTACAATTGAAGTATTGCCGTCGGCAGCTGTTTTTAAAGTTACAATTTTAGCCCAGTTGTCTGCTTCCCATGTTAATTGGTTTTCAATACCCACTCCGGCCTTCTTTATCATGTATATGCGCTTCACTTTATTATCGTCTGGCTTTATATAAACATCCCATCTAAGCAGGTTAAAACTATCTGGAAGAGTAGCTTTTGCATCATAAGTAAAAGTGTATGCATTTAAACTCTGGTCTAAAAATTTCTTTTCGGAAAATAAGGTAGAAAGATTGGCGGTATCGATTAACGGCGTTAAAAAATCAGAAAATTGATCATCAAGATCATCCATTTTTAGCCAGGATGAATCCGTTTTCTGATTTTCTGTAATTATGTTCACGGGATTTGTTCCGCCCTTTTTTATGTCCAATATCTGCCCTTTTATAAAAGTAGTAACTGGAAAAAAATTGGTAACAACTTCCACTACAGGAGATTCGGAAATAGGCTGTGCAGGAGTTGTATTTTTTGTACTACAAGCGCCTAAAAGTATAATGCTAATGGAAATAAAAAAGAGTTGTTTCATTTAAATCAAAATTACTATTTATTAATTTTTAAACAGGAGGAGTATAAAAAAACGTAACAAAAATTTTGTTACGTTTTTTTGAATGAGGTAATTTATTTTAAAACCTGGTAAGCATTCCGAATTTCAAACCGAAATTATAAAGTTTTTCTGTATAAGTATATCTTTTATCATACGTAGAAAGAAATTGGTACCTGGCTTGTGGGCCAACAGTTATTACAATGCCACTAGGAGTCTTATAACTTAGGAATGATTCAATTGCCGCATTCATATTCCATTTACGGAGAAGTGTAGGGTCTTCAACGTAATTTTTTGAATCAGCAGAGAGTGCATATAAATGGCCACCAGTAATATAAGTAGGTTGTACATCTACACCAACATACCATTTAAGATTATTTTTCCCGGCAATTTTATAATCTGCGCCTACGGGTATGGCTATCTGTAAAGTATTATTTTTAAGTTTAGTGGAATTCTTGTCAATGAGGCTGTTTGCCAGCGAAGATACCCTTGGCGATAAATAAGCAGCACCGGTTTTAGGATCATTTAATAAAAGATTTGTTTGTATAGGGTGAGATAGTTCAATCGCATTTACATTATAGCTGGTATAATTAAATTGAATACCGGTTTTTAACCTTGTTTTTTTTGAAATGTTATACAAAAGTGCAGTACCTGTTTCTATATTAATAGCAGAGGATTGCGTTATTTTATCACTGAGCTCCTGCGGCAGGGCAGGATTTGTTACGATAATACTATTATTTAAAGCGTTATTATTGGCATTAAGTGAATTATTCTGAGAAAGTTTTCTAAATCCAATTGATGGTGTAATGTAAAACTGGAAAGAGGCATCTTGCTTAAACTTTGATGTTATGGCCTTATTGTGAAAAGCATAATCTTCATACCATTCCCTATCACTTAATATTGCAGTATTTGCCTTTTTTATATTTTCAGCTGCATCTGCTTTTTGTTTATTTGTCAATTCTGAAGAAACTTCAGCAGTAACATTTTCAGGTATAATGCTTTCTATCGTAGGAACGTTATTATTGATTACAGTTATTTTCTCTGAATTATTTTTATTTATATCTGCATCCACAGAGGCAGGAGCTATAATTTTTTCGTCATTCTTTAATTTTGTTTCTGCCAGCAATGTTGCAGTTTTAGATTCAGAGCTTACAGCCTTACTTTGCTCGGTGAAAGGAGTTGTGTGATCTGAGATCAGTGAAATGTTATTAATGTTTCGTTCTTCAAAATTATTATGAACAGCATCGGATGGAGATCCCGATATCATGGTGGTAATGGGTGATTGTTGTTTTATTAAAGCAGTATTATTCTGTAATTTATTTTCATTTCCGGTTGACGTTGCAGGAGAACTTAACACTTGTTCAGCATCTGCATCATTTATAAATTTGGCTTCTGCAAGTCTTTTTTCATTTGAAAGCTGCTTATTAAGAATGGAGGTATTATTGGTAATGCCAACAAATAGAACGGATGCGATCAACAGTAGGCTTATGGCAAGAGAAGGCCACCGGCGTGCCGGGTGAAGGTCATTGTACAGGCTATGCCATACTTTCTTTGAAGGGTACATTCTGAAATTATCAGTGGTATCTTTCAAAAATCTTTCAAAATCATTATTGTAAAAATTATCTTCCATCTTCCACAACAAGCTTTTTAGTTAGTTATTTGGTAATCTTTATATGGTCGGGATCAGTTCTCATTTTTATCTTACTAAACCTATTTTTCTCAAACTATTTTTATCCTGCCCTTTTTGCAGAATATCTTTTTTCACAAGTATGTCTTCCAGCATCGCTTTTGCCCTCGTGTACTGGCTTCTGCTGGTGCTTTCCTCAATATCCAGCAACTGGCCAATCTCCCGGTGAGAAAAACCTTCAATTGCATAAAGATTCAGCACCGTTCTATAACCCAAAGGCAAAATCCTTATGCACTCCACCACCTGCTTTGCCTGCATAATAGAAGGAATAAAATCTTCTTTTATGTGAATGCTGTTTGCATGGATGATATCCACACTCTCTGAAAACTTTTTATTCTTTTTCAGAATATTTATACAGGTATGTACTACAATCCGGCGTATCCATCCTTCCAGTGCGCCTTCATTACGGTACTGATGCAACTGAGTAAAGACTTTTATAAATCCTTCTTGCAGCATATCTTCCGCATCTTCCCTGTTTTTTGCAAAGCGGTAGCATACTCCAAGCATGCGGGGGCTAAATCGGTTGTATAATGCCTCCTGTGCCGAAGCATTATTCTTTATAGTTCCGGCAAGCATTTGCTCTTCGGTCATAATAGGTAGATTTATTCCCAATAAATATAGGCAATTTTACCAGATATGTTGCTGCACGGGAATAAAAAAACTGCCACTTTAACAAATGGCAGTTTTAGATATCTTTTTTATAAATACCCTAGTTTTTGGAGATGAGGCTATCTATCGGATAATGTGCTTTCATAGTGTCCTGCAAAGAATTTACCCAGTTTGCAATTGATGATTTCTGTACGTCATCCAGTTTTGCATACCTGTGGATGAACGTGTAAGAGGATAGCGGCATATCACCACTCTTTACCTCATCATTAATTTTTTTTAGTTTTTTGTATTGCCTTTTTAACGGGTAGGAGGCAAATTCAGAAAAATTCAGTTCTTTTTTACCCTCTAAAATATGGTCGTTTAACCACCAGGATACTGGCTGTAACTTCGAATACCATGGATATACTGTATTGTTACTATGGCAATCATAACAACTTACCTTTAAAATTGATTTAATACTATCAGGCACAGGATATTTTGTGGTGATATCATTCGCAGATGCCGTTTCTGAAATGTTTTTTGCGGCTTTTGGGTAAAATTGTACAAGTGCCAATAAAATCACGATCAAGATCAGCAAACGCTTTAAAAACTTACGCATAAAATTTTATTTTTAAATTAAAATATCTCCTGTCATCTCTGGAGGTATCTGAATATCCATCATTTTTAAAATAGTAGGTGCAATATCTCCCAGTTTGCCTGCTTTAATTTGCCCCTTCCATTCTTTATCTATTATAAAAAAAGGCACCAGGTTTAATGAGTGTGCTGTATTGGGAGTACCATCTTCATTTATTTCGTAATCGGCATTACCATGGTCTGCTAATATGAAAATGCCATAATCTTTTGCCAGTGCTGCAGTTACCACTTTTTCTACACAACCATCTACTGTTTCTACTGCTTTTATCACCGCTTTCCAGACGCCGGTGTGACCTACCATATCTGCATTCGCAAAATTCAAACAGATAAAATCTGTCCCTTTCTCATTTATTTCTGCAATCACTTTATCTGTTACTTCGTAAGCGCTCATTTCCGGCTGCAGGTCGTATGTAGCTACTTTTGGCGATTGTACCATCAGCCTGTTCTCACCTTCAAAAGGTACTTCACGGCCACCGCTAAAAAAGAAACTTACATGCGGATATTTTTCTGTTTCTGCAATGCGGAGTTGTGTTTTTCCCTCCCGGGCAATTATTTCTCCCAAAGTATTTTTCAGATCATCTTTTTCAAACATCACGTGTATGTTCTTAAAACTATGATCGTACATCGTCAT
>JBDSIB010000013.1:0-49682 GCA_039918155.1 Ferruginibacter sp. | reverse complement strand
CAGCAAATAAAAATGCGTGCCGACCGGGTAGGATTTTCAAATGATAATTTTTATTTACTTACTGAAACGGATACACAAACCATCTTTAAAGAAATAAAAAAATTAAAACCGCAATTGGTCATTGTAGATTCCATCCAAACATTGCAATCTCCTTTTGTAGAATCATCGCCGGGCAGCATCAGCCAGATCAGAGAAACGGCAGCAGAACTTCAACGCTATGCAAAAGAAACCAACACACCTGTTTTCTTAATCGGTCACATTACAAAAGATGGAAATATAGCCGGGCCAAAAATTTTAGAACACATGGTGGATACTGTATTGCAGTTTGAAGGTGATCGTCATTATGCCTATCGTATTTTACGTACGCTCAAAAACCGTTTCGGTTCTACCAGTGAGTTGGGTATTTATGAAATGAACAGTGACGGAATGCGCAGCGTAACAAACCCAAGTGAAATTTTAATCACACAAAAAGAAGATCAGCTCAGCGGTATTGCAATTGCTGCAACCATAGAAGGCATGCGGCCTTTACTGATAGAGACACAGGCTTTGGTAACACAAAGCGTATACGGCACACCACAAAGAACAGTGAGTGGTTTTGATCTTAGAAGATTACAATTACTATTAGCAGTATTGGAAAAACGTGGTGGCTTTCACTTTGGCGTAAAAGATGTTTTTATAAATATTGCAGGTGGTATAAAAGTAGAAGACCCTTCTATTGACCTTGCAATTGTTTGTGCTTTGCTCAGCAGTTATGAAGATGTTCCGTTGCCACAACATATATGCTTTGCAGGTGAAGTAGGTTTGAGCGGAGAAATAAGAGCAGTGAACCGGATAGAACAAAGAATTGCAGAGGCTGAAAAACTTGGCTTCGAAAAAATTATTGTAAGTAAATACAATACAAAATCGCTGGACAAATTAAAATTGAATATTCAGGTAGTTGCATTAGGGAAGGTGGAAGAAGTGTATCAGTATTTATTTTAACTTTAAATAAATAATCCGTTGCCATGTTTTCTGTAAAAAATATTTTAGCAGATGCAATGCATCTTTTTTATCCGCACAATTGTGCCGGTTGCGGCAGCGATCTTTTGTCCAAAGATGAATTGGTCTGCATAAAATGTCTTCGTATTTTACCCCATACCGGTTTTGAAAATATTAAGGACAACAGCGTTGAAAGAATATTCACCGGCAGAGTTCCGATCAAAGATGCAACTGCAGAATTTTATTTTTCAAAAACACAATTGATCCAACAGCTCATTCACCAGTTAAAATATAAAGGCAATAAAGAAATTGGTTTTTACCTTGGCGCCATCATGGGTAAAAAAATATTGCAGAGTAACTATTTTAAAAACATGGATTACCTCATTCCCCTGCCGCTATATCCTGATAAAGAATTTAAGCGTGGCTATAACCAGGCAGAAATTATTTGCAATGGAATGGCGTCTGTTCTTAAACTACCGGTGCACACAAAAAATGTAATCCGGAAAAGATTTACGGAAACACAAACCAAAAAAAGAAGAACGGAAAGATGGGAAAATGTAGAAGGAAGTTTTACCATTAAAGACCCTTCTATTCTGAATGGAAAAAATATTTTATTGGTGGATGATGTACTTACAACCGGTGCAACTATGGAAGCATGTGCCCAGATTTTATCATCGGTTCCTGGCATTAGTATTAGCATTGCTACCTTGGCCATTGCAAGTAAATAGATTATTGTAGATTTGTTTCAATGAAAAAAATTCATTCTTTTATATTTATTTGCGGCATTTTGCTTCTTGCTGCTTCCTGCAAAAAAGAAAGTTTTATTACCAGTCCCGATGCCAGGCTCGGCATTAGCGTAGATAGTATAAAATTTGATACTGTGTTTACCAATACCGGCTCTGTTACCAAATCTTTCCTTATAAGTAATAACAATAGCCAGCGGCTAAAATTATCTTCGGTAAAACTGATTGGCGGCGTATCCTCTCCTTTTAAAATAAATATTAACGGCCTTTCGGCAAATGAGGCGGATAATATTGACATTGCTGCAAACGACAGCATTTATGTGTTTGTCTCGGTTACGGTCAATCAAACTACGGCAAACCTGCCTTTTATTTTGAGCGATAGTATTGCATTAAATTATAATGGGAATACACGATATGTACAATTGCAGGCTTTTGGACAAAACGCTGTTTTTCTAAATAATACAATCATTACCAGTAATACAACCTGGAGCAACTCACTTCCATATGTAATTTTGGGCAGCATAAGAGTAGATAATAACGCCACATTGACCATCCCGGCAGGAACAAAAATATTTTCACATGGCAATGCGCCCTTTATTGTAGATGGTACCTTAATCGTAAATGGTACAAAAGCTGAGAATGTCATTTTTACTGGCGACAGATTAGATGATCCGTATTATAAACTACCATCTTCCTGGCCGGGGATATATTTCAGAAGCACCAGTAAGGATAACCAGCTAAGGTTTGCTATAATAAAAAATGCTTACCAGGCAGTGGTTGTGCAGCAGCCTTCTGTAAATGCCAATCCTAAGCTTATATTGCATCAATCAGTAATTGATAATGCGTTCGATGTCGGTCTCCTTTGCACCAATACATATGTGCAGGCAGATAACTGTTTAATAAGTAATTGCGGCAGCAACATCAATATTCAACTTGGCGGTAATTATACTTTTACCAATTGCACGGTTGCAACTTATTCAAATATTTATTTATTACACAAGAACCCGGTCCTGCTAGTAAGTGATTTTTTGGGAAATGCCACACCTTCTACAGCAATATTAAATGCCTCTTTCGTTAACTGTATTTTCTGGGGCGATAATGGCTCGGTTGACAATGAAGTAACAATTAATAAACAGGGAAACAATACCTTTACTGTGAGTCTGGATCATTGTTTGTATAAGGCTGTAAACGATCCTGCTAATGTTACATTAACCTCTGTAATAAAAAATCAGGATCCGGCTTTTGACAGTATAGATATAGATCATAATTTTTATAGTTTCAGGATTACAAAAAACACCGCAGCACCAGGAATCGACAAAGGAAAAGCAACCATTTTTCCAAAAGACCTGGATGATAAGAACCGGGCAGTTGGCTTGCCGGATATTGGGTGTTATGAAAAACAGTAAACCTTTTGTTCAATTGAACGTATATATTAAAACAAAAAAATAAAATCGTCATGATAAAGTTCATCGCCATTACCGCAGTAGCACTAACCTGCCTGGCACAATCAAAAAATATTGAAACTATTCCTGCGCCACAGGCTGTTATAGTTGCATCTCCCAGCATTTACCAGTTTAAAGTAGATAAGCTTGAAGGAGGTACAATAGATTTTTCTTCTTTTAAAGGAAAAAAGATATTGGTGGTAAACACAGCATCTGAGTGTGGATACACGCCTCAGTACAAAGACCTGGAAGCACTGTACGAAAAATATAAAAGTAAGTTGGTCATCGTTGGTTTTCCGGCAAATAACTTTGGCGGACAAGAGCCCGGCAGTAATGCAGATATCAGAAAATTCTGTACTGATAATTACAGTGTTACTTTCCCTATGGCTTCAAAAATTTCTGTAAAAGGAGATGATATGGCACCTATCTATCATTGGCTTACCAGCAAAAGCGAAAATGGCGTATTAGATGCAACCATTGGCTGGAATTTTAATAAATTTCTGCTTGATGAAAATGGCCACATGATCGCTTACTTTCCAAGTAAGGTTACACCAATGAGCGAAGAGATTACGAGTAAATTATAAGATTTAAAAATAAAATTCTAAAAGCCCCGTTTTTTCAACGGGGCTTTTTAATGCCCTCGATATTTTCAGTATTGACCTCATTACACAGATAGCTTCGTACTCCGCAATAACGGCAAACTTTTCATTATTGACTATTGACCATTGACTTCTTTGTTATCTTTGCCGCATGCAATTTTCCCAGGTAATCGGTCAGAAAGAACTTAAAACTCACCTCACACAAATGATTCAGCAGAACCGGCTGAGCCATGCATTATTATTTTTGGGAAAAGAAGGCAGTGGCGCATTATCCCTTGCCCGGGCTTTTGCTCAATATACCGTATGCGAAAGAGTAAATGGGAAGAAGCCTACGGATAGCAGACCACAGACAACCGAACCTTCGCTTTTTGGTGAGCCCGAGCCACCAAAAACCGCCGACCAACTATCAACCATCAACCATGAACTATTAACTGATAGTTGCGGCGAATGCCCGGCCTGCAAAAAAGCCGCACAGCTAGTTCATCCAGATATTCATTTTTGCTATCCTGTTATTTCCCGTAAAGCCGGCGATAAGCCCATCAGCACCGATTTTATAAATGAATGGCGGGAGTTTATTTTAAAAAATCCTTATGGCAACAGTTACGATTGGTTGCAATTCATCGGTGCAGAAAATAAACAAGGCAATATTACCAGCGAAGAAACCCGTGACATTGTTCGCAAAATGAGCCTTAAAAGTTTTGAAGCAGAATATAAAATCCTAATTATCTGGATGCCGGAATTGTTGGGAAAAGAAGGAAATAAATTATTAAAACTCATAGAAGAGCCGCCACCAAACACCCTGTTTTTGCTGGTTGCAGAGAATGAAGCCCTCATTTTACAAACCATACTTTCCCGTACACAATTAATAAAAGTACCGCTGCTGCACAAAATTGATATTGAAGCTGCGCTGGAATTAAGGGAAGGCATTTCCGTGGAAAAAGCCACAGCCGTAGCTGCCATCAGCGAAGGCAATTATCATGAAGCGCTGCAGCAATTGCAACATTCAGAAGACGATTGGGAAGTGCTATTGCGTGACTGGCTGAACAGCATTTTAAAGACCGGCCCGCAGGCTCAACTGAAATGGATAGACGAAATAAGCAAGATTGGACGGGAAAAACAAAAGCAGTTCCTCAAATATTTTACGCATTTATTACAGCAATCGCTGCGGCTAAAAGTAACCGGCAGCGCCGTTGCTAACCATGATTTTGCCGAACGCCTCAATAAACTTTGCAATATTGCCCAGCAGCAGGCCATCGTTACCGAACTGGACCAGGCCGCATACTATATTGAGCGTAATGCCAATGCCAAAATGCTCTTCCACGCCCTCACCATCAAGTTGTACCACATTATTAGCAACAAATCAGTAATTTTGATGCAATGAGGTTTTTAGAACAGCGATGCCGATTGTAAATTTCTGTCATATTTTTTTTGGTGACAAGCTTTTGCAGCAAAACCAAACATCGTTGTGTCACTCACTTGTACAGCAGAATAAGTCTCAGCTTTTATATAAGCGTATTGGGTTTGTAAAAGGTTGAGGTTTAATAATATATTTCAAACCTGGTTTTTATTTAATGGGCATGCTGCCCAAAGAACCAATGTACAAGAGTGCGACGCCAATGAAGCTGAACAATGTATCTGCTGCTCGGCTCATACCTATTTTCCTCATTTAGAATTTTATTTTTTTTAATATTTTTAATTGCTCATTATATGGGATGTGGAAGTTGCGGCACTAGTAAAGATGGTGCACCGGGCGGATGCCAAAGTCACGGAAGCTGCGCCAGCGGCGGTTGTAACCGTATGAATGTTCACGATTGGCTCGCCAATTTACCTTTCAGCGATCCTGAAAGCAGTTGCCGCATTGTAGAAATAAGTTTCAACAATGGCAGCCGCAAAGATTATTTTCGGAATACGACGTTGCATTATTTTGAAAAAGGCGAAATGGTTGCCGTAGAAGGTGTGAACGGATTTGATGTGGGCATGGTGAACCTAACGGGTGAGCTTGTACGCCTGCAACTAAAGAAAAATAATATAGACGAAAAAAGCCCGGACCTTAAAAAAATTCTGCGCCGTGCCACTGATAATGACCTTGCAAAAATGCTGGAAACCAAGGCAAGGGAGGCACAGGTACTTATCCGCAGCCGTGCCATGGCCCGGGTTTTAAAGCTGGAATTAAAAATGGCCGAAGTAGAAATACAGGCCGATGGCAGAAAAGCCACTTTCTTTTACATTGCTGATGACAGGGTAGATTTCAGAGAATTAATAAAACAATATGCTTCAGAATTTAAAGTAAAGGTAGAAATGCGGCAGATCGGCGCCCGCCAGGAAGCCGGAAAAGTAGGTGGCATAGGCAGTTGTGGCCGTGAGCTTTGCTGCAGTACCTGGTTGACAGATTTTAAAAGTGTAAATACCAATGCGGCCCGTTACCAGAATTTAAGTATCAATCAAACAAAACTAAGTGGCCAGTGCGGTAGATTGAAATGCTGTCTTAACTATGAGCTGGATACTTATATGGATGCGTTGCAGTTTTTCCCTACTGATGCTGATATGCTTGAAACCGCCAAGGGGCGTGCATTTTTGGTAAAGAAAGATATTTTCCGCAATCTCATGTGGTACACTATGGCAGATAGCAATAAGCAGTATCCGCTGGCTATAGACATGGTTAAAAAGATAAAGGCGCAAAACCGGGATGGCATAAAACCAGAAGTACTGGAAACAGCAGAAGTTGTAACCGGCAAGCCAAAAGAAGTAGAACCGGAATATGCAGATATTGTAGGCCAGATAAGTCTTAAAAGCCTGGAAAAAACTACCCGTAAACGCCGGGATAAAGAACGCAGTACGCAGCAAAATCAACAAAGAGGCGGTAACAATAATAACCAAAATCAACAGCAGGGCAATCGTCCGCAGGGCAGAAATAATAATCCTAATCAACAACGAAACGATAACCAGCAAAGGCAGCAACAGCCACCACAACCACGTTCTCCTCAACAGAGTGCAAGACCACAGCAAAATAACAATAACAATAATAACAACCGGCCACAACAAGGTCAGGGAGGCGGAAGAAATCAACGGCCAAGGCCACCTCAAAATCGTGGGCCACAGCGGCCTCCGGCTGAAGGTGGAGAGAATAAGGAAGGATAGATGAAAATGCTTAAATAATTATTTACAATGTCCATTTCAGTAACCAATCTTTCAAAAAATTACGGGGCACAAAAAGCAGTAAATAACATTTCTTTTGCTGTAAACAAAGGAGAGATCGTTGGCTTTCTTGGCCCAAATGGCGCCGGCAAATCCACTACCATGAAGATGATCACTGGTTATCTTTCTGCAGATGCCGGCGATATTGATGTTTGCGGCATTCCTTCTACTGAAAATAATATTGATACAAAAAAGAAGATCGGTTATCTGCCGGAGGCAAACCCTTTGTACCTGGACATGTATGTACGGGAATACCTGCAATTCATAGCTAATGTGCATGAGATAAAAGATGCAAAAAGCAATATTGAAAATGTTATTAAAACCGTAGGGCTTACACCGGAATCTCATAAAAAAATAGGGCAGCTCAGTAAAGGGTACAAGCAACGGGTAGGCTTAGCCGCAGCGCTTGTGCACAATCCTGAAGTACTTATTTTAGATGAACCAACCAGTGGCCTGGATCCAAACCAAATAGTAGAAATAAGAGAAGTGATAAAAAAACTTGGCCAGGATAAAACTGTTTTATTTTCGTCGCATATTATGCAGGAAGTAGAAGCTATCTGCGACCGCGTAATAATCATTAACAAGGGAAATATTGTGGCAGATGACAGTCTGCAGAATCTTCAGAAAAATAATACAACGCTGCAAACTATTACTGTTGAATTTAAGGAAACTGTTTCTCCGGGATTACTGGAAAAAATGGATACTGTCTCAGAAGTAATACAAATACAGCCTTCTACTTTTAATATTACTTGCTCGGATGCTGGTATTGTAAAAAAGCGAATTCTCCAGTTAAGCATTAATGAGAACCTGAATATTATTTCTCTGCAGACCCAATCTCAAAGTTTAGAGTCAGTTTTTAAAAGGCTAACGCAGTAAAAACCATTAGGTAATTTGCTTCTGTAATAATTACATTATATTTTTTATCTTCGCAAAAATTTAATTTAATCACCAAAACCTTAAAAAAAATTTAATAATTACAATAATGAGTTATATAGCATCCATCAACGCAAGACAAATATTAGATAGCCGTGGAAATCCAACTATTGAAGTAGACGTTCTTACAGAGAACGAAAACCTTGGCCGTGCTGCAGTACCGAGTGGAGCAAGCACAGGTATTCATGAAGCGGTAGAGTTGCGTGATAATAATAAAAAATTATATGGTGGAAAATCAGTTTTAAAAGCTGTAAAAAATGTAAATACAACTATTGCTGAAGTGTTATTAGGCTGGGATGTAGCAGACCAAACTGGTATTGATGCTGCAATGATTGCATTAGACGGAACTGAAAATAAAGCTAAGCTTGGTGCAAATGCGATTTTGGCTGTAAGCCTTGCTGTTGCTAAGGCTGCAGCTTTAGAAGCAAATCTTCCTTTGTACAGGTATATTGGCGGAACGAATGCCAAGATTCTTCCTATACCAATGATGAATATATTGAACGGAGGTTCACATGCTGATAATAAAATAGATTTTCAGGAATTTATGGTAATGCCTGTTGGTGCATCTTCTTTTAGTGAGGGATTACAATGGGGTGTGGAAATTTTTCATGCATTGAAAACTGTATTAAAGAAAAAAGGATATAGCACAAACGTTGGAGATGAAGGCGGCTTCGCACCCAACATCCAAAGTAATGAAGAAGCAATAGAAACTGTAATGTTGGCTATAACTGCTGCTGGTTTTAAAGCAGGCAGTCAAATCGCTATTGCATTAGATCCTGCGGTAAGCGAAATGTATGACACAGCAAAAAAAGTATACCATTTTCATAAAAGTGATGGTAAAAAATTAAGCAGTGAGAAAATGGTAGACTACTGGGCTAATTGGGTAAGGCAATTTCCAATTATTTCAATAGAAGATGGTATGGCAGAAGATGATTGGAAAGGCTGGAAGCTGATGAGCGATACTTTAGGTAAAAAAATACAATTAGTAGGAGATGATCTTTTTGTAACCAATGTTACTAGGTTAGAAAGAGGTATAAAAGAAGGAATAGCTAATGGATTACTGGTAAAAGTAAACCAGATAGGCACACTAACAGAAACAATAAATGCAGTAAGTATGGCACAGAATGCCGGCTACAATACCATAATGAGCCATCGCAGCGGTGAGACAGAAGACAGTACCATTGCTGATCTTGCAGTAGCATTAAATTGCGGCCAGATAAAAACCGGATCCGCCAGCCGCAGTGACCGTATGGCTAAATACAATCAGCTTTTAAGAATTGAAGAAATTTTGGGAGAAAGTGGTATTTATCCAAAAGGGAAGATAAAGTTTGGAAAATAAAATAATTTTAAAAGCCATTAATTATTTGATGGCTTTTTTTATGACATATAATTTAAAGAATATTTTATTTGAAATTGTACTATAAATCGTATTTTTAAAATTGAAATAAAGTCTCAAGAGCATTAAATGAAAAAGCTTTCTCCCATTTTTAATATTTTAAAGAACAAGTATTTAATTGCAGGAGTATTTTTCATTGTGTGGATGTTGTTTTTTGACCCCAAAGACTGGGGATTAATATCTGCCAGAATAAATAAGCTGGAAGACCTGCAAAAAAGTGAACAGCAGCTAACAAAGCAGATAACAGATACAAAAAAAGAGCTTACGCTGTTGAAAACCAGCGCACAAACTATTGAAAAGTACGCAAGGGAGAAATATTACATGAAAAAGGACAATGAGGACCTTTTCATAGTAAAAACCCCATAAAATTCCAAAGAAATACCCTATTTACACAATAATTCAATGTAAGGCACCGTTTATGTAGAGGATGATTGATAACTTTTAACTTAAATAAGTCATAAACACACCTATGCACAATTTTACTCAGGAAGATTTGATACAGTATTTGTATAAGGAAACTTCCCCTGAAAAGACAGCCAGCATACAAAATGCATTAATTGCCGATTGGAATTTGCGTGAAGAAATGGAAGTCCTTTCGTCGGCGAAACAACAGATGAATAAGGGAAAACTGTATGCACCACGTCAGCAAAGTATAGACGCTATCTTAGAATATGCGGAAAAAGCAGCACCAGTCTTATCAGAACATCATTAATCTTTGAATTAAAAATATAAATTTCTCCCGGTATCATTAAAGATTGCCGGGTTTTTTATGACAAAAAAGGAACGCTATAACTTCGTAATCAATTATTTTTTAGAACATTCTCCCAATGCAGAAACGGAGTTACTTTATGATACCCCCTTTGAATTACTGGTAGCAGTAATTTTATCTGCCCAATGCACCGATAAGCGTGTGAATATGACCACACCATCTATTTTTGCCAGGTTTCCCGATGTAGAAGCATTAAGTAAAGCAGAATTTGATGATCTTTTTTCATTGATAAAAAGTATTTCGTACCCAAATAATAAAACGAAACATCTAATAGGCATGGCAAAAATGCTGATGGAAAAATTTGAAGGAGAAGTACCAATGACTGTTAATGAATTAATATTACTGCCGGGAGTAGGAAGAAAAACGGCTAATGTAATTACCTCGGTTATTGATGAGCAACCCAATATGGCTGTAGATACGCATGTTTTCAGAGTGAGTGCAAGAATAGGATTAACTACTAATGCTAAGACCCCAGCCGCAGCTGAGAAGCAATTAATTCAGCACTTGCCAAAGGAATATGTGTTCAGGGCACACCACTGGCTTATTTTACATGGGCGTTATATATGTGTTGCAAGATCACCCAAATGCGCTGAGTGTGGACTTAGGCCTGCATGTAAATTTTTCAACAAATTGAAGCTTCTTAAATAAAACTGGATAATATTCGTTTTATTTGTAAATTAGAAAAAACAAGGAGTTAACAAGGCTCACAAATTATATTATGCTGAAAAGAACCACCTTGGTATTGTCTCTTATAACAATGCTAACCTTATGCTCGAAAAACGTAGCTGCACAGTACTATTTTTACAATCAGGATTATTATGATAATCCCATCATTTTTGAGGTGGGTGGATCTATCGGTGCAATGAATTGCCTCACAGACCTTGGTGGGAAAAAAGGTATTGGAAAAAGATTTGTAAAAGATCTGAATATTGGTAAGACTCATTTAGCAGGTAGCATATTTGTAGATGCAATGTATAAAAATGCCGTTGGCCTGAGAGTAGAAGGAACATTTGGAAATGTTTCTGCAAATGACAATGTTTTAGCAGGTATAACTGATATTGCTAAAGAAAGGTATAACCGAAATCTGAATTTCAGAAGCTCTATTAAAGAAGTTTCCGTAATGGCAGAATTACATCCACTTTATATTTTTATAGACTGGACATCAAGAGATAATGATCCCCCAAAATTGTCGCCTTATCTTTTAGGCGGTGTTGGATATTTTTCTTTTAATCCTCAAACACAATTAGGTAACCGCTGGGTTGATCTACAGCCACTAAGTACCGAAGGGCAAGGCTTTGCAGAATATCCTGATCGCAAAGTTTATAAATTACAGCAGGTTAACTTTCCTGTTGGTGTAGGTGCTAAATATGAATTGTCTCCATTTCTGAATTTACGTGCAGAGTTTTTATACCGCATTTTAAAGACAGATTATTTGGACGACGTAAGTACAAGATATATTGATCCTGCTCTTTTTTCAACTTATTTTTCTGGTGCCAAACTGGCGAATGCGCTGGCTTTGAATGACAGGCAATTGGTACGACATACTTCACCCACAGGTGGAGGAAAAAGAGGTAGCCCAAACCAGAATGATGCTTACTTTAGTTTTAATGTAAAACTCTCATTCGTTTTAGGAAGAGAAAAAATCAGATAATAAAAAACTTATTTATAAAAAAACTCCGGTAAAATTTCGGAGTTTTTTTATTATTTTATGCGAAGATATTTACAGCATTTCTTTAATGCAGTCAATCAATTCATGCTTTGTAAATGGTATGCCCATGATCTTATTATACCCTTTTGCATCCACCATATATACATCCCTGATTATTTTTATCAATTGCCCATTATTCAATTCCGGAATAAGTACCTTCTCAAAGTTTGCGATAATTTCCCCCAGGTTTGCGGGGAATGGCCTCACATAACGAAGATGCGCATGCGAAACAGAAAGTCCCTGCTTTTGTAATTCAATGCAGGCACTTTTTATGGCGCCATAAGTACTTCCCCAACCAAGCACCAGTACTTTTCCACTTTCTTCACCGCTATCAAGTGTTTGTTTTGGTATATCATGCGCTATTTTCGCTATTTTCTCTTCTCTTATTTTCACCATCAACTGGTGATTCTCAGAATCGTAACTAATATTACCGGTTATATTTTGCTTTTCTAAACCACCGATACGATGTTCCAAACCTGGTGTGCCGGGTTTTACCCATGGTCGCACTAAATTTTCATCTCTCAGGTATGGCTGAAATTTATCTTCACCTTCCCAAAGTTGAGTTTTAAAATTGATCTCAATTGGTTTCAGCTCATCTGCTGCCGGAAATTTCCAGGGTTCAGCACCATTGGCAATATAGCCATCACTTAAAAAGATCACAGGTGTCATATGCTGTATAGAAATTCTTACAGCTTCATACACTGCAGAAAAACAATCGCTGGGAGTACTTGCTGAAACTATTGGCATGGGACACTCCCCGTTTCGACCATAATATGCCTGTAACAGATCGCTTTGTTCAGTTTTTGTAGGCAAACCCGTACTTGGTCCGCCACGCTGTACATCTACTATCAGCAAAGGAATCTCAAGCATCACTGCAAGACCCATCGCTTCTGCTTTTAAAGCCATCCCGGGCCCGCTGGTAGTAGTTAGGCCAAATGCTCCACCATAGCTGGCACCAATAGCCGAAGAAATTGCTGCTATCTCATCTTCTGCCTGAAAAGTTTTTATTCCAAAAGCCTTATGCCGGCTTAGTTCGTGTAAAATATCTGAGGCAGGCGTAATTGGATAAGAACCTAAAAATAATTGCAAGCCACTTTTTTGGCCTGCTGCAACGAGGCCGTAAGCCAATGCCTGGTTACCCATAATGGAACGATAAGTACCTGCTTCCATTTTTGCTTTTTCTACAGAATAGCGATGGGTAAAGGTTTCTGTCGTGTCTCCAAAATTATATCCAGACTTGAGCGCTTTGATATTGCTTTCTAATATCTCCGGCTTTTTGCCAAATTTTTCTGTAATAAAATTAATGGTGTTGTCCATATCACGGTTATACATCCAGTATAGGAAACCAAGCACAAACATATTTTTTGCACGGTCTTTTTCTTTAGTTCCCATCGTGATCTCCTTCAATGCTTCCCGGGTCATTTTGGTTACATCCATTTTAATCACCTCATATCCTTCAAGGCTGTTATCATCCAGTGGGTTTATTCCTTCCGGATAATTTGCAAGCCGCAGGTTTCTGGTATCAAATCCATCCGTATTTACAATTATTCTTCCGCCTTTCTTCAGACCTTTTAAATTTACTTTAAGAGCTGCTGCATTCATCGCTACTAACACATCACATTCATCGCCTGGTGTAAATATCCTGTCGCTGCTAAAGCGAAGTTGAAAACCACTAACGCCCGGAAGCGTTCCTATCGGGGCACGTATTTCTGCCGGAAAATCAGGAAAAGTCGCAAGATCAATCCCAAGCATTGCGGTATTATTGGTAAACTGGCTGCCCGTAAGTTGCATTCCATCACCGCTATCGCCTGCAAATTTTATTACCACTTCATTAATGATCTCCTGTTCGTTCGCCATTTTTAATATATTAGAGTGTACCCTACAAAGTTAATAAGTAACACAACTAAAAAGAAGAGAGATTTTTACGGATATTTTTCGCTAATAAAATGTTCCCTAAACCTGTTTTTTGCCAATATTAAATTAGGTTTGCCCAAATTTTATTAATGCAGGACCTTACAGATTTTTTATTGCCCGTTGTAGTACATGAGCTCAATAATGATGAGGGCTATACAGATGGGCAACTTGCTAAACATATTTTGATTTTTGAAGATGAACTTCCGGAGATCGATGATGTAGATATTGTAATAGTAGGCGTAACAGAAACCAGGGGAAATGGCTTTTTAGAAAATTCCAATGATGCAGCTAATGCTATCCGCAAACATTTATACCAATTGCATTACTGGCATACAGATGTTAAGATTGCTGATATTGGAAATGTAAAAACAGGAGCTGCTTTAAAAGATAGTTATGCAGCCATCAAGACCGTCGTACAGGAATTACTGCAAATGAAGAAAACAGTGATCCTGTTAGGAGGTTCTCATGATATTACTCTTGCACAGTACTATGCTCATATTGATTTAAAAAAACCGATAGAAGCTACCTGCATAGATTCAATGATCAATTTAAGAGGGGAAAGCCCCGTACGTAGCGAAAACTTTTTAATGGAAATGCTTACCGGTGAACCTAACCTTGTAAAGCATTACAATCATGTGGCGTTTCAAAGTTATTTTGTACACCCACGTATGCTGGAAACAATGGATAAGCTGCGCTTTGATTGCTACCGGGTGGGCATGGTGAGTGAGAATATAGAAGAAATGGAACCGGTAATGAGAAACACCAATCTGCTTAGTTTTGATATAAGTGCTATTAAATACAGTGACGCTCCTTCAAATAAAAATTGCCCAAATGGGCTTACCGGCATAGAAGCATGTATGCTTACCCGCTATGCAGGCATGAGTGATCTTTTAAGTAGTATTGGTATTTATGGATACAACCCTTCTGAAGACCATGAAGAACTTACTGCAAAACAAATAAGTCAGATGCTTTGGTATTTTATTGATGGCAAAAGCCGCAGCAAGCAGGAAGCAATGATGGAGGACAGGAATAGCTTTAATGAATACTACACTTCATTTACAGAAGTCGGTACGATGTTCTTGCAAAGTAAAAAAACAAACCGCTGGTGGATGCAGATGCCTGATAAAAAGTTTATTGCCTGCAGTTATACAGACTATGTGAAAGCAAGCAATAATGAAATACCTGAAAGATGGCTACGGGTGCAGGAAAGAAACTAATATAGAAGCCCGGAAGAACGATAATGTAAAACCATAAAATAATGAGATTTACTTTTTTATTTTTTTTATCGATCACATTATTCAGTTGTTCTGTCACCACGCAATTCAGTAAAAAAGCAGATGCAATTTTATTAAAAGATACTGCCATCATGCATGGCAATATCGGCATTAGTATTTATGAACCTGCCACCAATAAATACTTGTACAGGCACAATGCAGAAAACTATTTTATACCTGCAAGCAATACCAAATTATTTACGCTGTATGCCGGGATGAAGTATTTGGGTGATAGTTTGGTGGGATTGCGTATAAAACCTAATTCTTCTATTCATTTAGTTTTCCCTACTGGAGATCCAACATTTCTACATCCGGATTTTAAGAAACAGCCGGTTTGGGATTATTTAAAAAAAATTGGCTTTATTAATTTTGATAAGCACGAAATAAATAATATTTGGAGAAGTGAAGCATGGGGTAATGGCTGGGCCTGGAATGATTACAATGATGATTATATGGTTGAAAGAAGCCCAATGCCTATCTATGGAAATTTGATAAATTTTTCTTTAATAAATGATAGTTTAGAAATAGATACTCATGAAGGAACAACTAACATAAATGTCACGCCAGTTATTTACCAAAATAAAATTAGATTTAATTCTAAAATTGATGATTCAAAACAGTTTAGTTTAAAAAGAAATATAAATGATAACATTTTTTTTATTACAAATTCAAACTCAATATTTCATGATCAATCCATTCCTTTAATAACTAACGGAATCTATTCAACTGTACATATTTTAAATGATCTTCTTTACGATTTTAAATATGATGAGGAAAAAAAATCAGATTCCTTAAATATTATAAAATATAAAAATGAACACAAAGATTATATATCTGTATTAAAACCGAAAGGGAAGTCTGATACTGTAAGAATAGTAAACGCTTATTATGGAATTTTTTTAAAGGAATCAACTGACACAACCGGTTCTATTATCATCTACTCCCAACCCACCGATTCTCTTTTTAAACCCATGATGCATCGCAGCGATAATTTTTTTGCGGAGCAGACCTTACTTATGGCAAGTAATGAACACATCGGTTACATGAGTGATGAGGATATGATTGATACTTTATTAAAAACTGATCTAAAAGATATTCCACAACGACCTAAATGGGTGGATGGCAGCGGCCTGAGCAGGTATAATTTATTTACACCCAATGATTTTGTTTATATACTTGGTAAAATAAAAAATGAATTTGGCTTCGATAGAATAAAAAACATTCTGGCTACCGGTGGTGAAGGAACGCTAAAGTATTATTTTAAAAAAGAGGCCGGATTTATTTATGCAAAAACCGGAACCCTGAGTAATAATTGTGCCCTGAGTGGATATTTAATTACAAAGAAAAATAAACTGCTGATATTTTCTGTACTTACCAATAATTATATCACAGGAGCAACGCCTATAAGAAGAGCAGTTGAAAAGTACATCGAATTTATAAGAGAAAATTATTAAGATTATAATTCTGTAAATTTTATTGACCATTGACCATTGACTGCGATCATCTCCCAAACATTTTATCCAGTTCTTCTTTTTTAAAACCCATGTAAGTCGGCTTGCCATTAGGCGTGGTATTAGGAATAGTACAGGTAAACAGATCATTCACCAATGCTTCCATTTCTTTTTGTGTGAGGGAAGTGCCGCTTTTTATTGCCTGTTGCAGTGCTAATGAACGAAGCAGTTTTTCTCTCTTGGTAAATTTGAGATCATTGCTGAAATGCTTGTATTGCTCCAGCATTTTTTCTATGGCAGCTTTTTCATTTCCATCTAAAAGGTCTGCAGGTATACCTTGCAATACAAAACTATTGTTGCCAAAGGGTTCCAGCATATAACCGAGTTGCTGCATATCGGGCAATAATTCTGTTAATAAAACTGCATCTGCTGCTGCAAGATCAATAGAAACCGGGAAGAGACTTTGCTGAGTTGCAATTGGCTTACCAGAAAATGCAATTACAAATCGCTCGTATAAAATACGCTCATGAGCATTTTGCTGGTTTATAAGCATGTAGCCGTTATCGTTTGGTACAACAATGTAAGCACTATGCAATTGCAGAAAATTACCCGCTACAAACTGCTGCTGGGAAGGTTTTGAGTGTAATTCTAATACGGGCTTTTCTATTCCCGCATTTATATTTTCACTTTGGGTTGGACTTTCGTAAAAATCTTTCCAGTGCTTTAACTCACTCTTATTCTCAATAAAATGTGCCTGGTTCTTTTGGGTAAATGTTTTAAATAAAGAAGATGCTACTGCAGATGATTTTCTTTCTTCAGTAAAAGGTTTACTTACTGCATCCAGATTTTGAATAGAAGCATCCAAATCAAAATCAAGCGTAGGTGTAATGCTGAATTGCGCCAACGCATGCTTTACGGCACTTTGTACAAACGCATACACGATCTTTTCATCTTCAAACTTTATTTCCTGCTTGGTGGGATGTACATTAATATCTATTTGTGCCGGGTCAAGGTCAATAAATAGAACATACATCGGGTAACTATCCTTTGCGATCATTTCATCAAATGCATTCATTACCGCATGGTTCAGGTAAGCGCTTTTTATAAAACGGTTATTCACAAAAAAATACTGGTCGCCCCGGGTTTTCTTTGCCGTTTCCGGCTTGCCGACAAACCCAAAAATATTGAGGTAATCAGTCTGCTCCTCTACACTCACCAGTTTTGCATTGTAAGTATTACCCAATATTTGTACAATGCGTTGTTTTAATGTTCCTTTTTCTAAGTGAAAAACCTCCTGGCCATTTGAGCTCAATGAAAAAAAGATCTCCGGAAAACTCATTGCCACTCTTATAAATTCATCCACTATATGCCGCAATTCAGCCGGATTACTTTTTAAAAAATTACGCCTGGCAGGCACATTGAAAAATAAATTCTTCATGGCAATGCTGGTTCCATCCTGAATGGCAACCGGCTCCTGGTTTGTTACAATACTGTTTTCAATTTCTATGGCTACGCCAGCCTCATCTTCTGCTCTTTTTGTTTTTAATGCTACCTGCGCTACGGCCGCAATACTTGCCAATGCCTCTCCACGAAAGCCCATGGTCTTTATGCGAAAAAGGTCTTCAATATTTTTTATTTTAGAAGTCGCATGCCGCTCAAATGCCATACGGGCATCAGTTTCGCTCATGCCTTTGCCATTGTCTATCACCTGTATCAATGCTTTGCCGGCATCGTTTATAATTAATTTTATTTCACTTGCACCCGCATCTACGGCATTTTCCATAAGTTCTTTCACAGCGCTTGCAGGGCGCTGTATTACCTCACCAGCCGCAATCTGGTTGGCAATATTATCAGGCAATAATTGAATGATATCAGGCAAATGTGCTGTTTTGAATTGGCAAAAATAGCTAATCTATCAGTGTTTGAATATTTCTGCGAACGTTTTCTAAATATATATTTCTGTGTTTACTGCCTTGACCACTGAAACCTACGGCATCATTGAGTAATGAGTTGAGCCACATCCTCACTTCCGTACAGAGACTTGAATCTGACGATTCAAAATTATTAAATGTATTAAAGCGTAAAAAACAGTAATCATTATCTTCTCTTTCTGCTAAGTAGGAAACATTCCCGACAACATCGCAGTAAAACCAATCATAAGCTGTATTGTAAATTTTATTTTTAATACCGTCAATTGCATATCCTTCTATATCGTTCAATACTTCTAATAACTGCTGGCATATAATGCCCTGTAGTTTTTTGTCAGAAATTAATTTTGACTCTATAGCATAACGGAGTTGATCTACAATAATCAGCAACTCACTTTTTGTCCATATTTCTGTACTCGGAATTTGCTGGTACAATCTGTATAATTCATAGGCATTACTAATATCTTTTTTATTTGCTTTTTTAAATTCAAAAACCTGTTCGGGTTTATTTTTCCTCTGTGTATAAATCCGGCTATTCCAGAAATGAAGTTTAAAAGCCGTTAATTCCCTGTATTTAAATAAATGAAAAAAAGGAATATCATCTGTGGAGCAAGTCAATTTTTTTAATCCTTTCATTGCTACCTGCTGTATCTGGTAATTCAATCTTTCAATATATATACTGATGCTTACCTGGCCACTGTGAAATGGGGTGAACCTGACATTACAGGAGTTTAATGTTGTCGCTGGTTTTATTTCAAAATTTATATCATATTTATTACAAAGCAATTCTAACTGTTGCAGCGTAAGGCCACTGTTTCCTTTTAACTTATTATATGCTTCGCTTTTACTTATTCGTAATGAATCTGCTAACTCATTTGCAATAAGGCTTTGCGGAGGGAGACGATCTTTAAACTGTTTAAAAAAAGCAGCCTGTGCGTTGTTTTTTGTTTTCATACCATACTCATTTTTTTAAAGAGTAATAAATCACTATTCAAGTTATACAATAATTTGGGAAGTTATAACTGCAATATTCAATATTAAATTGAATTCACTTTAATAAAATCAGATTTTTCAGAAAAAGTAAACCTGCTATCTTTTATTGCGGGCAGTAGTTTTATAAAAAATTAATTCGCTCATGAAAAATATAATTACACTATTTTCAATAGTTCTTATTTGCAGCTTTTATTCCTGCACTACTAACAGATATATTTACACAGCTTCGCCACCTAATGATCCATATTTTACAAAAAAGGGAGAATCTAAAGTGGCCGGTTATTATTCTTCATCCGGTGATGGAGTTCATCCAACAGTTAAATCTGATGGTATGGATATACAGACGGCTTATTCACTAACTGATCATTGGGCCATAACAGCATCATACTTTTACAGAAGAGAAAACGATGTTTACAATTATAATAGTTACTCTCAACCTTTTGACAGTTCTTTTGTAAAATATAAAAGAAATTTATTTGAAGCAGGCGGAGGATATTTTGTACCACTCAATACTAAAAAATCGATCACTGCTAATTTATATGTAGGTATAGCCGCAGGTAAATTTACTTTTAATGATGTGGGAATTGATGGTAACGGTTTATCTTATACCCGCTTTCACAACAGCAACATAAGGAAATTGTTTTTTCAACCTGCTATAAATTTCTCTCCAGGCAAGTATATCCGTTTTTCTTTTATTTTAAAATCATCCTATGTTCGATATAATAATGTCCGCACCTCCTATACCCAGGAAGAGCAGGAATATTTTTCCATTAATAATATAGATAAAAAAACTTTCAATTTTATTGAGCCTGCCTGGAGTTTTCAATTTGGCTTACCAAAATATTCATGGGTAAAATTAGATCTTATTGTATCTGGTGTGTACACTTCGCCTTTACATCAGCCTAATATAAGGACTAATAATTCTTCCGTAGGGTTAAGTTTTGATCTTTCTAAACATATGGAAAATAAAACATCATTAAATTAGGTAAGCCTCAATTTGATGCGTACTTGATGAAATTGAGAAACAAGAGATTTAAATTGATTACAAGGTCTGATGCCCACCGGTTATCTGAATGAGTATGGGCTGGAAGTAGTAGATAAAACCTGGCTTACAGGAATACTAAGCGACAGTAATGGGAAAAGATTTTAAATTTTTATTTAGTAAATAATTGTAATCACACATACAACAAACAAGATGAAAAAATATAAAATATTTGTACTCTTATTTTTTGCAACAATAACCATAATGGCAGCTTGTAAAAAAGAAAATAGCCCACAAAATGAACTTTCAAAACTGCCTGCCGCTACCCAATCCGGTGCCAATACTTTTGGCTGCCTGGTAAATGGTAAAGCATGGGTAGCACAAACTGACTGCAAATATTTATGTGACCCGGCTTTTAAAATTTATTATGATGCTGGTAGCGGGGGTAATCTTTTCATTACGACGGTATATCAAGATTCAAAAAATAGTATTAAGCAAGATATAGTAATGAGTATGGATTCGACCAATACTATTAAGCTATTCAATATTGCACAAAGAGGAAAAGCACATATGGGTTTTAGTTTTATTAATGAAATGATTGCGGGCGATTGCTATTCAATTCACTCAATTGATTCATTAATTGTAACTGCAACAGGGAGCGTTAATTTGTCAAAGTACGATTTACAAAACGGGATTATATCCGGCACATTTGAATTTTATCTTACCAAACCCAATTGCGATCCTATATCAGCTGCTAATGGCCGATTTGATTATAAACTTTTTTAACCCTAAAAAAATAAACAATGAAAAGAATTATACCTGTTGCAGTGACGCTGCTGATAACATTTTGTGCAAATGCACAAACAGATACTACAGGGCGTTCAGATCTTGCCTATCTTTTTCAGAATTTAAACTCGGTAAATATCCCAACCGGCTACCTTGTAGAATAGGGAACAAATAGGTAGTTCCTTTTTATAAAATATAGTATATCATGGTATACTAATTCTTACACTACTTTCAACTCAGGAATTCATTATCAACCTCAATTTGTGTTCCCACTAATTGAGCGATGGAATAGTGAGCAAATAAAAAAATAACAGCAGGTACGTTTTCCATCATTTTTACTCTTTCTAAAATAGCATTTTTTGCCGACCTTTAGCGAACCATCAAACCTAAAGCCTAAAGATGATCAGAAATTCTGCAGTACAAGAGTGCGACGCAACCAAAGCCAAATTGAAATACAAATGCCGGTTACCAAAAAAAATAAACTGCTTTGCTATTTTAATTTTATTGCTGATGAATGCCGGTAATATAACAGCACAAAATGATGCGGCAAAGAGTTGGGCCGATAGTGTTTTTAAAACATTGTCACCTGATGAACAGATCGCCCAATTGATGGTGGTACGCCTTTCTACCTACGATGGAAAAGCGAAGCAAGCTGTTTTTTTTGAAGACCAGGTGAGTGATCTGATAAAGAAATATAATATTGGTGGTATTTGTCTCTTCCAGGGCAATCCGGTAAAGCAGGCGACGATCTTAAACAGCCTGCAGGCAATGGCAAAAACGCCTATACTGATGTGTATTGACGCAGAGTGGGGCGTGGGAATGCGCATGGATAGTGTGATGCCGCTGCCAAAACAAATGATGCTAGGTGCTATGAGCGATCAGAATATTGTTTATCGCTTTGGACAGATAGTGGCTGAACAATGTAAGCGTATAGGCATACAGGTTAACTATGCTCCGGTGGTGGATGTAAATAATAATCCAAACAACCCGGTGATAAATGACCGCAGCTTTGGAGAGAATAAATACAAAGTGGCCAGCTTTGGAATTGCCTATATGAAAGGTATGCAGGATGATGGTGTGATGGCTTGTGCAAAACATTTTCCGGGCCATGGTGATGTGTCTGTGGATTCTCATTTAGATCTGCCCGTGATAAATAAAACAATGGCACAACTGGATTCGCTGGAGCTTTATCCTTTTGAAAAAATATTTAATGCCGGTATTGGCAGTGTGATGATCGCACATTTATACATTCCGGCTATTGATACTACAAAGAACCGGGCCACTTCGCTATCGCCAAATAATATACAGGGGCTTTTAAGAACTACTTTGGGTTACGAAGGACTAACGTTTACGGATGCCCTGGAAATGCAGGGCGTAAAAAAATTCTTTCCTGATGGCGAAGCATCTGTACAATCTATAATTGCGGGTAATGACATGCTTTGCCTGCCGGGGGATGTGCCACTATCTATTGCAAAAATAAAAGATGCTATTGCCGCCGGCAAAATAAGCTGGACAGATATTGAAGGTCATTGTAAAAAAGTATTGATGGCAAAGTATCAATACGGTTTGGCATCTTTAAACCCAATTAATACTACTAATATTACTGCCGACCTGAACAAAGACGTACCAACTATGCGGAAAGTGGTAGCAGAAAATGCCATTACATTACTGGCTAATAAAGACAAGTCATTTTTTCCTTTAGATATAGAAAAAAATAACAAGCAAAATGATGTGGCTTATGTAGCTGTAGGCGCAAATGCTGCAAACGCCATGTCAGATAGAATGGCAGCAGATTACAATGCTAAAACATTTTATTTTGACTATACTCAAAATGATAGCAGTGCTAATTCACTGATCAATGATCTAAAGGATTACAAGAAAGTTGTGATCGGGGTAAGCGGGCTGAACAGATCGCCATCAGCTTATTTTGGTATCAGCGCCCAGGCGGTATCGTTAGTAAGCCAGATACAGCAACAGAAGAACAGCATTACCTTATTATTTGGAAATGCTTATGCAGTAAAGAACTGGTGCAATGCAGAAAACCTGGTGGTTTGTTATGAGGATGACAGCATCACTAATAATATTGCGGTTGATATGTTGCAGGGCAAACTGCCGTACAAAGGCACTTTGCCGGTAACGGTTTGCGATAATTATCCATCGGGGAAGGGCGTAAATACTGCTGTTGATCCCACGCATCATTCCGGGGCATTTATTTTTCCAAATGCAAAGTTGAGCATGATAGATTCTATTGCGAATGATGCTATAGAAAAAAAAGCGATACCGGGTTGTGTAGTATTGGTAGCAAAAGATGGTAAGATAGCGTATGAAAAAGCCTTTGGTAATTACAGTAATGAAGATAAACGGCCGGTTACAATAGAATCCGTTTATGATATGGCATCTGTTACCAAAATATGTGCTACTACGCTTTGCGTAATGAAATTGTATGAGCAGGGTAAACTTAGTTTGACCAAGACATTAGGAGATTATTTGCCCTGGGTAAAAGGCACTAACAAAGCGGGGCTGGTGATAGAAAAAATATTGTTGCACCAGGCGGGACTTGTAGCATATATCCCTTTTTATAAAGAAACACTGGATGCAAACGGAGTGCCGCTGAAGACTATTTACAGAAACTTAAAAACAGATTCTTTCTCCATAAAGGTTGCCAATAATTTATACATGCGTAATGACTATGAGGATACCATGTATAAAAAAATACTGGATAGTAAGGTTGGCCCAACGGATAAATATATTTACAGTGATAATGATTTTATTTTCCTGGGTAAGGTTGTACAAGCCATTACCGGCCTGCCTTTAAATGAGTATGTGCGCCGGGAGTTTTATGCACCCATGAGCCTTACTTCTACAGGTTTTTTACCAACGCAGTGGATAGATACCAGCATGATCGTTCCAACGGAAAGTGAAAAGATATTTCGCATGCAAACTGTTAGAGGAACAGTGCATGATCCCGGTTCGGCAATGTTTGGCAGTGTAGCCGGGCATGCAGGTTTGTTTAGCAATGCGTATGGCCTGGCTGCAATAATGCAGATGCTTTTAAATGGCGGCACTTATAACGGTAAGGAATACCTGCAAAAGAAAACCATCGATCTGTTTACAGCATATCATAGTACTATCAGCCGCCGTGGCTATGGCTTTGACAAGCCTGAAAAAGACAATGCAAAGAAAGAAGAACCTTATCCTTGTTTTTACGCATCCCCTGAAACCTTTGGCCATACGGGTTTTACAGGCACCTGTGTATGGGCTGATCCGGAGCAAAACCTGGTGTATATATTTTTAAGTAACCGGGTAAATGCGCCAGACCAAAGTCTTTTTGGGAAAATGAATGTACGTCCTAAAATACAGGACCTGATATACCAGGCAATTTATAATCATAACCTTTTATAATTTTTTTTATGAGTTATCCTTATCAAATAAAAAGTGCAGAAGAATACAAAGTAGCCTATAAAAAAAGTGTAGATGACCCGGAAGGTTTTTGGGCCGATGTTGCAGAAAGTTTTTTATGGCGCCGTAAATGGGATAAAGTATTGGAATGGAATTTTAAAGATCCAAAGATAGAATGGTTTAAAAATGCTAAACTTAATATTACGGAGAATTGCATTGACCGCCATTTAGAAAAGCATGGTGATGAAGCCGCTATTATTTGGGAGCCCAATAACCCTGAGGAACGCACCCGTACGGTAACGTATAAACGTTTGCATAAAAGAGTTTGCCAGTTTGCGCAGGTATTAAAAAACAATGGTGTAAAAAAAGGCGACCGGGTTTGTATTTATATGGGCATGGTGCCGGAGCTGGCCTATGCAGTGCTTGGCTGTGCAAGAGTAGGTGCAATTCACAGCGTTATTTTCGGTGGGTTTAGTGCACAAAGTATTGCAGACAGACTGGAAGATGCACAGGCAGAATTTATTGTAACCTGCGATGGCGCATACCGTGGCGGAAAAGATATTCCATTGAAAGCAATTATTGATGATGCCTTGATCGGAAATAGAACAGTAAAAAGAGTAATTGTATATACCCGTACGAGAACGCCGGTGAGTATGCTGAAAGGAAGGGATGTGTGGTGGGAGGATGAAATGGACCATGCAGAAACACAACTAGAAAAAAACGGAACGATTGATTTTCCTGCAGAAGAAATGGATGCTGAAGATCCCCTTTTTGTATTATATACATCCGGAAGTACGGGTAAACCAAAAGGCGTGGTACACACTACTGCGGGTTACATGGTATGGACGACTTACACTTTTGTAAATGTATTTCAATATCAACCGGGGCAGGTATTTTTCTGTACGGCAGATATTGGTTGGATAACTGGGCATAGTTATATCGTTTATGGTCCATTGTGTGCAGGTGCTACATCGATGATGTTTGAAGGTATTCCTACCTGGCCGGATGCAGGCAGATTTTGGGATATTGTAGATAAATACAAAGTAAATATTTTGTACACAGCGCCTACGGCTATACGTAGTTTGATGAGTTATGGAAACGAACCATTGGAGGGGAAAGATCTATCTTCTTTAAAAGTATTGGGTACGGTTGGTGAGCCCATCAATGAAGAAGCCTGGCATTGGTATGATGAAAAAATAGGTAAGAAAAAATGTCCGATAGTAGATACGTGGTGGCAAACAGAAACCGGCGGAATTCTAATTTCCAATTTGGCAGGTGTTACGCCTGCTAAGCCAAGCTTTGCTACGCTGCCATTACCGGGTGTGCAGCCGGTGTTGATAGATGAAAAAGGAAATGAACTGGAAGGAAATAATGTAAGTGGAAACCTTTGTATCAAATTTCCGTGGCCGGGAATATTGCGTACTACTTACGGTGACCATGAACGCTGCAGGCAGACTTATTTTGCTACCTATGATAATTTATATTTTACCGGTGATGGTTGCTTAAGAGATGAAAATGGCAATTACCGCATTACTGGCAGAGTGGATGATGTATTAAATGTAAGCGGGCATCGTATAGGCACTGCAGAAGTAGAAAATGCGATCAACATGCATGCAGGTGTAGTGGAAAGTGCTGTTGTCGGTTTTCCCCATGATATAAAAGGACAAGGCATTTATGCGTATGTAATTTACAATGGTAAACATGGCGATGAAAACATGAGAAGGCAGGATATTTTACAAACAGTAACCAGGATAATTGGCCCTATTGCAAAACCTGATAAAATACAATTTGTAAGCGGCTTGCCAAAAACCCGAAGCGGAAAAATAATGCGCCGCATCCTTCGTAAAATTGCCGAAGGTGAAATGCAAAACCTGGGGGATACGACTACTTTGCTGGATCCGGGAGTGGTGGAGGAGATTAAGAATGGGAAGGTGTAATACCCACATGCATTGTTATACAATTTCTTTGATAAGACACCATTACCCTTCGATAAAAGATGAATATTGTTATGCAGTACAAGAGAGATTCAAAATTCATTTGCACTGGAAATAAATTTTAAATAGAACAAGTTCACAACAATGATCAGTGATGAAATGATGTCGACAAACAAAAAATATTATTAATGAATAGATTTTTCAAACTACTGCTAAGAACCATCTTCATTATTTTTATTCTTTTGAATATAGTGGTTGCCTTCAATGCTTATAAGTTCACGCATTTTTATGATCCCGGAGATGTTGCAGTAAAACCTAAAACAGAAAAAACCACCTGGGATAAAACAAAGGATATTTTATTTGGCATTAATGCTGTAAAAAAAGTAAACCAGGCTGCTGATACTAATTTTCAAACAATTTATTTTACTACAAAAGATGGGATAAAATTAAATGCCTGGTACATTCCGACTGCAAATGCAAGAGGGACCGTTGCTCTATTTCACGGGCATGGCGGTAATAAAACTGATGTGTTGCCCGAAGCTGCAGAATTTAGAAAGCTTGGCTACAATACACTATTACTGGACTTTAGAGCACATGGCAGCAGTGGTGGCAATACCAGCACTATTGGTTTTAAAGAAGCTGAAGATGTAAAGCTGGTATATGATTATTTAAAAAATAATGGAGAAAAAAATATTGTGCTTTGGGGGATTTCTTTAGGTGCAGCCACTATTACAAAAGCGATCAATGATTATAACTTATTGCCTACAAAAGTAATATTGGAAATGCCTTTTGGCGATATGCTGGATGCCGTAGAAGGACGTATAAAAATGATGCACTTGCCTGCAGAGCCGCTCTCTGCCTTGATCACTTTTTGGGGTGGAACCGAGCATGGCTTTTGGGCATTTGGATTGAAACCTTATGAGTATGCAAAAAAAATTGGGTGCCCGGTATTATTGCAATGGGGCCGCAATGATCCGAGAGTACCAGAAGCAGAAACGCAAAAGATCTACAATAATATACCTACTCAGAAAAAGTTAGTCATCTACGAAAACAGCGGCCACCAGTCGCTTTGCAAAAACGAACATGAAAAATGGGTAAGTGAAATAACCACATTTTTACAATAACAAGATGAAGCCTGAAGAAATTTCTATACTGGATTATACCTATCATTTACCGGAAGAGAAAATTGCATTACATCCGCTAACGCAAAGAGATGCGTCTAAATTACTCATTTATAAAAATGGAGTTTTAGAAGAAAGTACTTTTAAAAATATTGCAGATTTTTTACCGGAAAATTCATTGCTTGTTTTTAATAATACTAAAGTGATCAATGCCCGGATGCGGTTTAAAAAAACTACGGGTACAACGATAGAAATTTTTTGCCTGGAACCTGCTGATGCCATAAATGAATACAGCAGCATTATGAGCAAAATAAAAAGCGTACGCTGGAAATGTTTTGTAGGTGGTGCTGCCAAATGGAAAAATGAATTACTGGAAAAGAAAATAATTATTGATGAACAGGAAATAATTTTAAAAGCTGCATTGATCGAAAAAATTTCTGATGCTTACATCATTAAATTTTCGTGGGAGCCGGAAGAGTATAGTTTTGCAGCAATTATAGAAATAGCCGGTGATGTACCGTTGCCGCCATACATAAAACGAGCTGTGGATGATGAAGATACGAGTCGTTATCAAACCATTTTTGCTGAAGAAGATGGATCGGTAGCAGCACCAACAGCAGGGCTTCATTTTACTGAAAATATATTTGAAAAGTTAGCGGAGAAAAATATTGAGAAAGCTTTTGTAACACTTCATGTTGGAGCCGGTACTTTTAAACCGGTAAAGGCTGAAACAATGCAGGACCATGAAATGCATTCGGAATATATTGATGTAAATATAGAAACTATTGAAAGCTTAATAAGCAAAGTTGGCAATATTGCGGCCGTAGGAACTACCTCTTTACGAACCATCGAAACGCTTTACTGGCTGGGCATAAAAGCACATTTAGATCCTGAAATAAAAAAATTAGAATTAAAGCAATGGGATGTATATGAAGCATTTTTAGCTGATGCAGATATTAATGCAAAAACTGCTTTACAGGCATTAGTAAATTGTCTGAAGAAAAATAATCAGCAACATATTTTTACCAAAACGCAATTGCTGATTGCACCTGGTTATAGATTCAGAATGGCCAATATGCTCATCACGAATTTTCACCAGCCACAGTCAACCTTACTCTTACTGGTAGCCGCCGCTATTGGTAGTAACTGGAAAATGATGTACAACTATGCACTGGAAAATGATTTCCGCTTTTTGAGTTACGGAGATGGGAATTTAATATTCGTTTCCCATTGACATCTGACCTAATGACTATTTATTATTATGGCTGAATTGTAACCGGCGTACCAACGGGAATGTAACTGTACAAATCTTTCATCTCAGAATATTTTACAGAAACACATCCATCCGTCCAGTTGTAATAATTATCAACAGTCCATTCTTCAGAAGGGCGTGTAGCATGTATAGCAATCCCATTGCCTATCTTGGCATTTGCCGGTAAAAGGCCTTTTGATTTTCGTTCGTTGAATCTGCGTAGACTTTCATCGGTGGGGTAATCAAGCAACAATTCCGGTCCCCATTGCGGATGTATCTTTTTTAGAATTATTTTAAAACTACCGGTAGGTGTTCTTCTGTCACCCTCCCGCATTTTATCACTTAAGTCTTTACTGCCAAATACAATTGGGTAGGTGGCATACCATCCTTCATCGTCATACACTTTTAATTCATAATCCTTTTTTGAAATAATAATATAATAAGGATTGTCTTTGGGAAAAGTCGCAAGTTTTGTTACAGTTGATTTTCTTTCTGCACTTTTCTTTGTGCGAACCGTAACAAATGCCATTAAAAAGAGAAGAGCACATAATGTGATCAAAGAAGGAAAAAGGCGGTATTTCATTTTATAAGATTTAGCGCTATATGTCAAACGAAAGGAGAATAATTATATTTTCTTCAGTGTATAACATTAACAGACTTTGGTGAAAGTAATTTTTTAATGCTGATTTGACTGGAAAAAATTATTAATGAAATGGTAAAATTATCCAGTATAATTACTATTATAAAAAGTGGATCCAAAATGATGGTTTAGAAACAAATAAGGAGATCAGGGAAGTGAGATAATTAGTATCATTACTGCTTTAGCAAAATTAAAATAGCCATTAGGTCCCACAAAAAATGACAAAGTATCAGCACTTTTATATTTCTATATTTCCAGTAATATAAAGCAGAAACAAGGCCGATAAAAAATGGGCCAAACATGTTTGCAAGCGTTCCATAGCGGTAATGTAAAAGGCCAAATAGCAGAGACGAAACAACAACAGCGGCAGTAGTATTTTTAAAAATTAACTGCAGGCGTGGCAAAATATAACCACGAAAAATAAGTTCTTCGCAAACACCTGCGGTGAGGCAAGTAAAAACAAGTAGAAATTTATTATTCCTGAAAAGATTCAGGAGTTCAAGCATTGATACACTCTTTTCTTTTGGAACAAATAAGGATAGCAATAACTGCCCAATAAGCATGCTTACAAAAAATGCCGCAAATACTGCAAGCACCGAAAGCAGGTATTGTAAAGAAGTATATCTTTTATCGGGCCAGAGTAAAAATTTTTGTTTCTCTATTTTAGTTGTGTAAAGAATAAGTAAGAGTAAAAGAATCCAGAAACAAAATCTTGAAACAAGGAATAATGTTTCATTTACTTTTGTCAAATTAAAAAAAAGTAATACGGACTTTGAGCCAAGAACAGATAAGGCCAATAAAATTATCATAGTTAAAACAACACCAGATAATAGAATGAGGCGATTAGGTTTATGAAATACTACATCCATTTATTATAAAAATTGTCTGTAAAAGATAAGCCTAAAAAGATTATTATTAAATCGCCAATTGGATGACAGGTACTTTTTATCGATAGCCGACATTAATTTTAATTACAATATCAATAAAAAAAAGGAGAACGCTTTCGCAATTCCCCTTTTTATTAAAATCATTTATGCTATTATTTTGCTATACCCATTTTTGCTTCTATGCTGAGTGTAGCATGTGGTACAGCTCTTAATCTTGCTTTATCAATTAATTTACCGGTTACACGGCAAATACCATAAGTTTTATTTTCAATACGCATCAGCGCTTTCTCCAGGTGATCAATAAAAGTGATCTGGCGACTGGCCATCTGGCTAAGTTGTTCTCTCTCCATACTAAGGCTGCCATCCTCCATTGTCATGTAGCGGTTATCGCTTTCATCGCCGCCCATTTCATCCTTACGGGTAATCAATCCCTGCAGGTAAGACAATTCCTTTTTTGCAGAACCCAATTTACGTTGGATCAATTCACGAAACTCTGCAAGGTCATTATCATTGTAACGAACAATAGATTGGCCTGGATCATGTTTCAACTGATCTAAAACAGATTTTGTAAACTCTGGTTGATATTTGCGTGAATCTTTATGATTGATCTTAGGTATTACAACAGGTTTAGAAGGAGCTATTTTAATATCCTTCGGGCTTTTTGCAGCCGCTTTTGGCGCTACAGCCTTTTCCACTGTTTTTGGTACTGCATTTTTTACTTCTTCTTTTTTGGCCATGGGCTTTACTAACGGCTTTTGTACAGCTGCCGGTTTTTTTGTCGCTGGTGTTACGGTAGGTTTTGCAATTTTTTTAACTATTGGTTTGGCAACAGGTTTTACAGCTTTAGCTTTTACTGGTGGTTTTACAGGCGCTTTCTTTTTAGCAACAGGTGTAGGTGCTGCTTTTTTAACTGGCTTTGGTGCCGGCTTTTTAGCTACTGGTTTTTTTGCCACAGCTTTAGCTACTGGCTTTACTGCTTTTTTAGGAGCTGGCTTTGCCGCCGGCTTCTTTGCAGGTGCTGCCTTTTTCACTGGCTTTGCTGCTACTTTTTTAGGAGCCGGTTTTTTTGCTGCTGGTTTTTTTGTTGCCATACTACTCACTTTTTTTAATAACAGTTACTGTTAATGTAGCATCATTCACTTCAATAAGGGTGCCATCGCTTAAAACAGGCACGAATTCAAGTGTATCTGCCAAAATTTCGCGGCAAATATAATCTTTAAATTGAATTAATGACGGTTGCAGGGCAGCATTTTCATTTATGGTAACTGCAATGCGATCAGTTAGTTCAAAGCCGCTTTCTTTACGGATGTTCTGGATCCGGTTTACAAATTCCCGGGCATTGCCTTCACTTTGTAGATCTTCTGTAATGGTAATATCCAAAGCCACGGTAAGGGCGCCTTTTCCTGCTATCTCAAAGCCTGGAATAGCATCAGTTATTACCTCCAGATCTTCAGAATTGATGATGATCGGTTCTTCCCCTTTTTCTACCTCAGTTTTATTTAAGATATAATCTCCCTCCTGCACTTTTTCAATGGCAGCATTATCAAATTTTTCTATTTCGGCAGCAGCCCATTTCATTTTTGGACCCAGTTTTTTACCAAGGGTTTTAAAATTTGCTTTGGCCTTTTTACGGATAAAGTCATTATCAGCATCCAGTATTTCTATTTCTTTAATATTGGTTTCTGTTTTTATAATGTCTTCTACCAGTTTTATGTTATTAGCCATATCAGTATCCAAAGCAGGAATAAATACTTTTTGTAATGGCTGGCGAACTTTTATATTTACTTTTTTGCGTAGCGATAAGATTAACGATGAGGCATCCTGCGCCAGCTGCATTCTTTTTTCTAAAGAAATATTTATGTTTGCTTCATCCGTTTTAGGGAAAAAAGTATGATGAACTGATTCGTTCTCAAAACGTTTTGTAACAGCATTTAAATTACCATACAACCAATCTGCAAAGAACGGCGCAATAGGTGCAATCAATCTGCTGATCGTTTCCAAACATTCGTACAAGGTTTGATAAGCACATATTTTATCATGCTCATACTCCCCTTTCCAAAACCGTCGGCGGCAAAGGCGTACATACCAGTTGCTGAGATGTGCATCTACAAACTCTTCAATGGCCCTTCCCGCCTGGGTTGGTTCGTACGCATCAAAATTTTCCTGAACCGTTTTTATAAGACTGTTCAAAGAAGATAATATCCATTGATCTATCTCCGGCCTTTTGTATAATGGTATGTATTGCTCAGTAAAAGTGAAATTATCTACGTTGGCATACAAGGCAAAAAACTGGTAGGTATTGTAAAGTGTACCGAAAAATTTACGCTGCACTTCCTTGATCCCTTCTTCATCAAATTTTAAACTATCCCACGGCGATGCATTGGTAATAAGATACCAACGGGTTGCATCTGCACCATAGCTATTGATAGTTGCAAAAGGGTCAACCACATTACCCAGACGTTTGCTCATTTTATTGCCTGATTTATCCAACACCAGGCCATTGCTTACAACGGTTTTGTAAGCAACACTATCAAATAGTAAAACTGCCAAAGCGTGTAAGGTATAAAACCACCCACGGGTTTGGTCTACGCCTTCGGCGATAAAATCTGCCGGAAAATTCTGTTTGAAAGTTTCTACATTTTCAAAAGGAAAATGCCACTGAGCATAAGGCATAGCGCCTGAGTCAAACCATACATCGATAAGATCCGGCACTCTTTTCATCGGTTTGCCATCTTCGCTTACCAATATAATATCATCTACATAAGGTTTGTGAAGATCTAATATTCCTTCATGCAGGTAATGTGTATTTGTATCGCCGCCTAAAACTTCAGCAGCTTTTTTTATTTCATCATTTAATTCAGCAATAGAGCCGATGCATTTTTGCTGGCCGCCCTCTTTTTCATCTAAAAAATTTCCATCAGCATCTACCGTTTTCCAGATCGGCAATGGTGTCCCCCAAAAGCGGCTGCGGCTTAAGTTCCAGTCCACCATATTTTCCAGCCAGTTACCAAAGCGTCCGGTACCAGTGCTTGCAGGCTTCCAGTTGATGGTTTTATTCAACTCTACCATCCGGTCTTTTACAGCAGTCGTTTTTATAAACCAGGCATCCAGCGGATAATAAATGATTGGCTTATCGGTACGCCAACAATGCGGATAATTATGTTCGTACTTTTCTATTTTAAAAGCCCGGTTCTCTAATTTTAGTTTTACGCTGATGTCAACATTTACGTCTGTATAATCCGGCGCATCTTTATAATCTTTTACATAGCGGCCGCTGAATTCTCCTACACCATCTACAAATTTCCCTTGTTTATCTACCAGCGTTAATATGCCAAGGTTATTTTTCTTTCCTACTTTAAAATCATCTGCACCAAAAGCCGGAGCAGTATGTACTATACCAGTACCATCTTCGGTAGTAACAAAATCGCCGAGTATTATTTTAAATGGTTCTGCACCCGGAGTGATCTCTTGTATTTTTTCTAAAGTATTTGCTTTTGAGGGAAGGAGTTGTTCGTATTCTATTCCTTCAAGATCTTTCCCTTTAAATTCTGCCAATATTTTCCAGGGAATTAATTTTTCACCTTCTTTGAAATTTTCAAAATCAGCATTCTCTCCTTCTGCTTTAAAATATTTTGACACTAGCGCTTTTGCAAGAATAAGATTGTTTGGAAGGCTGGTGTATGGATTAAAAGTTTTTACCAATACATAATCAATATTGGGTCCAACAGTTAAGCCAAGATTACTTGGTAAAGTCCATGGCGTTGTTGTCCATGCCATGAAATAGACGTCGTCGATCATTATGTTTTTCCAGAATGACTTATTGACCAATGACTCGTTTACCCCTTTAAAAATAGCCACTATACTCGTATCCTTCACATCTTTATAAGTGCCCGGCTGGTTCAGCTCATGGCTTGATAAGCCTGTACCTGCCGCTGGTGAATACGGCTGTATGCTTACACTTTCATAGAGATATCCTTTTTTATACAATTCGCTCAAGCACCACCAAAGTGTTTCTATATAGTTGTTTTCGAAAGTTACGTATGGATTTTTCAGATCAACCCAATAGCCCATTTTTTTTGTGATGTCGTCCCATTTATCTTTAAACTGCATCACTACTTCACGGCATTTCTTGTTGTAATCTTCTACTGTTATTTTTTTACCGATATCTTCTTTGGTAATGCCCAGTAATTTCTCTACACCTAACTCAATGGGTAAACCATGTGTATCCCAACCACCTTTGCGTTTCACCTGAAAACCCTGCATGGTTTTATAACGGCAAACCAGGTCTTTTAATGTACGTGAAATAACATGGTGAATGCCCGGCATGCCATTGGCACTTGGAGGCCCTTCAAAAAATACAAATGGCGGGTTTCCTTCCCTGATCTCAACACTTTTTTCAAATGCATGCGATGCCTGCCATTTGCTTAGTATTTCTTCGCTTATAGACGGTAGGTTTAGCTGGCCGAATGTTTTATAACCCTCACTCATTAATGCTCCTTTATTTTAAGTGTGCAAAGGTAGCAAAATTAACATTCGCCATTATGCAAAAAACACATTTAATAGAGAACCAATAAGTTAGGTTAAATCTAAAAAACTACCTAAAAAAATGGGATAATATTTCTTCGAAATTATGTCCAGTTATCCACAATTATACCGCTTGGCATAGTATTAGCAAATCAGTGAAAAGAAAAAATTAATTCAATAACTATCATAAAATGTTAACGTATGAAAAATATCTTTTTGATTTTAGCTGCAGGATTACTTTTTAGTGTTTCTGCTGAAGCACAGAAAAAAGTACACAAAAAGAAAATGGTAGCTTCTGCTAAATTGGTGGTGCCGCAAAACATCGACTCTTCTTTTAAAACAAATTATTCAGCTGCAGCTGATAGCAAATGGAGTAAAAATTACAGCGGAAGTTATATTGCCGATTTTACTAACCAAAGCAATATGAAACAATCTGTAGAGTATGATAGAGCGGGCAATGTAACCAAAACAAAGACCTATTTTGATTCAAGTGCGGTCCCACAGAATGTAACAACTGCATTACAAAAGAATTATTCAAATGCAAAGTTAACAGAAGTATCTAAGGTAGAAATACCAGGTGTAGCACCGTATTATAGCGTCAAGCTTTGGACAGCCGACAACAAACAAAGACAATTATTAATAAGTGAGGATGGAACAGTGAGTGAATAAAAATTTTGCTGGTTTAGGGTTTTATTAGGGTAAAAAACGGGGGTAGTCTTGCTCCCGTTATTTTCAATTTTATTCAATCTTATTTTCAATATCAATACCTATAGAATAATCGAAAAAACGGTTCCCGTTTAAAATTCAACATTCTGTGCTATCTCTGAAGGATAAAACAAGCACAAAAAAAGCATCCTGTTTCTAGGATGCTTTTTTTAATTTATTTAATTATTATTCAAAGTAAATTTAATTGGTGAATCAAACCCGTTTCAGAATTAATAAAAAAAATGGAGAAGATTAGCGTATTAATAATTCGCAGGGCTTGATACCAGTATGCTTTTTAAAAGCAGTGCTGAAATGAGAGATAGAAGAATAACCCAACAATAAAGAAACTTCTGTTACGCTCAGGCCTTTATCATACAAAAGATATTTTGCATGTTCCATTCTTTGGCTTTGGTAAAAGTCAAATATGGTAGTACCGAAAATTTCTTTAAACCCTTTTTTTAGATAGCACTCATTGATAGCAACCTTACGGCTCAAAGCCTTGATGGTTATAGGTTCACCGATATGCTGCAACAGAATTTCACGTGCATTGATGATCTTTTCCCTGTCGGCTTCATTTGCAAGAAATTTACAGGTAAAGCCGCTTTCTACTTTTTCACCAAGCATACAATCCATGCTGTATAAAAGTAGTATCTGCGTTTGGGCATTGATGAAAATATTTTCTAAAGTATCAGTATAAGTATGATTAAGCAAGGCCTCTATTGCCATCCTCGTTTTACCGCACAGCGGTAGCATTTTAGAAAAAGAGGAAGCATGTTTGAAGGCAAGCACATTATCCGAAAGGCTTACGGGGTTGTTATGTGCTTTTGCAAATTGCTGCAGGTAAGCTGGTGAAAAGCTAAAGCTTAAAACATCTACGCTATCCACTTTTTCAATGCAGCCACGGGAAGCATTCAGTTTGCAGGAATCACATTCTGTTTCCTTTTGACGGCAATAAACATTTCCTGTAACGCAAAATTTAAGTTCAAGATAATTTTCCGCAGGATTGTTTTTTTCATAATGATAGGCCAGTACACCGGTATCTTCCAGCGACCATTGCGGTTGCTTTTTATACCGGTTAATAGAATATTTTACAGAACCGGGCACAGTGCGATCAACTGATAGCAACGCTTCCAGGTCTTCCTGCATAAACGGTTGCTTATGCGCTAAATTTAATATGTCTAATGGCTGATGCATTGAAAAATTTCGATGCAAATATACTCTTTTTTTCAGAACAAACATTAATGTTTAAACTTTAAAGAAGGAATTACAATATTATTACAATTCATTTTTTGAAGTATGGTTAATTAATGCTGCTCCTAGCTGAAAAAGTACAAGTGTCCCGTTAGCAATCGGGAGACACATCGCTCAGAAATGCTGTAAAAGCTGGCTTAAAAAAGTTAAAAACCTGTTGGTAAAACGCAGCCAAATTAAACACTCAAAGATTACTTTAAACCACCTATTTTAGTTACATTTGCACGAACCTGATTTTAACTAAAATCAAACAGGTTTTGAAGCATTTATGAGTACAGATACAGTCGAAATCCCCCTCTCTCCCAACGGCGGTTACAGCGCAGACAGCATACAGGTTTTAGAAGGTTTAGAAGCAGTTAGAAAACGCCCTGCCATGTATATTGGTGACATCAGTGTAAAAGGCCTTCACCATCTTGTATATGAAGTGGTAGATAACTCCATTGATGAGGCGCTTGCAGGCTATTGCAAAAACATTACTGTTACTATTAATGAAGATAATTCCATCACCGTACAGGATGATGGCCGTGGTATTCCTACAGGGATGCATACCAAAGAGAACCGTAGTGCACTGGAAGTAGTAATGACGGTGTTACATGCCGGTGGTAAATTTGATAAAGGTTCTTACAAAGTATCCGGCGGTTTGCATGGGGTAGGTGTAAGTTGTGTAAACGCATTAAGTACAAAATTGGTTGTAACGGTAAACAGGGAAGGCAAAACATTTGAACAGGAATACGGCATTGGTATTCCAAAATATGCGGTAAGAGAAATTGGTGTTAGTGATAAAACCGGCACCCAGGTACAATTCTGGCCTGATGGCAGCATTTTTACTACTACAGAGTATAACAAAGAAATCCTGGAAGGAAGGTTAAGAGAATTATCATTCCTAAACCGTGATCTTCGAATTATATTAAATGATCTGAGAGAGAAAAATGATGATGGTACTACTTATACCAAAACATTTTATAGTGAAGGTGGCATCACAGAATTTGTGCAGTTGATCGATAAAAATGCAAATCGTCAGGCCCTTATTCCGCAGGTAATCTACTGTGATGGGCATGATGAAAAAAGTAATGTAGCAGTAGAAGTGGCTATGATATACAATGCCGGTTACCAGGAACATATTTTCAGCTATGTAAATAATATCAATACCATTGAAGGTGGCACGCATGTGGCCGGTTTCAGACGCTCTATTACCAGGGTTTTTAAAAGCTATGGTGAAAAGCAGGGCATGTTTGAAAAAGCCAAAGTTGCTATTGAAGGGGATGATTTTAGGGAAGGGATCTCAGCAATTATTTCTGTAAAAGTACCGGAGCCACAGTTTGAGGGGCAGACAAAAACAAAATTAGGAAACAGTGAGGTGATGGGTATTGTAGACACAACCCTTAGCCGTGTTTTAGAGGCATACCTGGAAGAAAACCCACGGGATGCAAAAACGATCATACAAAAAGTAATACTGGCTGCACAAGCCCGTGCCGCAGCTAAGCGTGCCCGTGATATGGTGCAACGCAAAAGTGTTTTAGTAGGGGGTGGTTTACCTGGTAAACTGGCAGATTGTTCCGATAAAGATCCGGGCAAATGTGAGTTGTTCCTTGTGGAAGGAGACTCGGCTGGTGGTACGGCCAAGCAAGGCCGTGACCGTAGCTTTCAGGCTATCTTACCGCTACGTGGTAAAATATTGAACGTAGAAAAAGCCATGGAGCATAAGATATATGATAATGAGGAGATACGTAACATGTTCACTGCCTTAGGTGTAAAGATCGGAACGGCAGATGATCCCAAAGCATTGGATCTTTCCAAGCTGCGTTATCATAAACTGATCATTATGACGGATGCTGACGTAGATGGAAGTCATATTGCTACGTTGATATTAACCTTTATTTTCCGTTACATGAAAGAGATGGTGGAGCAGGGATATGTTTATATAGCTCAGCCGCCATTGTATCTTGTAAAAAAAGGAAAAGAGCAGGAATATGCCTGGACGGATGAAGAAAGAAAAGCACTGGTAACTTTATACGGACAGGGTAAAGATGAGAGCGTAAACATACAGCGATACAAAGGTTTGGGAGAGATGAATGCAGAGCAATTGTGGGAAACGACCATGAACCCAAACACCCGTACATTAAAGCAGGTAGCGCTGGAGAGTGCAGTGGAAGCAGACCGTGTTTTCAGTATGCTGATGGGGGATGAAGTTCCGCCAAGGAGAGAATTTATTGAGAGTCACGCCAAGTATGCGAAGATTGACGTATAATGAAAATTGCGGTTTTTATAGCTAATTTTTGGTAAAACCAATATTTTTAGTAGCTTGTAGCTTAAAGTTCAAAATTTGAACCCATATTCACTAACATAAATTCTATTAAAATGTCAAACATGTTAACAGCTTATTGCATGAAAACAAAGGAAAAAAATGTTCCAATGGAGAATGCAGTGATAACCAAAACCTCACGTGGCGGCTATATGGCACAAGGGGATGATGGAAAAGGAAATAAAATGACCACTATGCTGGCGGAAGCTAAAGCGTTGCAGGCTGTTAAAGATGGCGTTGCAAAAAAGGCATGGTAGTATAAATTAAACTTATCTTAAAAAAGCTATCCGCCTTTGGTGGATGGCTTTTTTATTTACCGGCATTTACTGCAGTCTGCATTTTAGTAAGAAAGCGATGCAGCGAACTCATATCTTTTATATCTTCTACTACCAGTATTCCGTTCTTTCCTACCTGTTTTAATTTTGCCTTATTAGTTCCCGTTTGTAAAAATTGTAATATCCGGTTGAAAGTTTCGCTTTGAAAATAAGGCGAGTCAGGATTGCTTACAAAAAAACATTTCAGCGTCTCATTCTTTAAGAATAGTTTTTCAAAGCCAAGCTCTACAGCAATTTTCCGGGTGCGTACCGTCGTAAACAGATCTTCTACTACTGCCGGTACCGGCCCAAAGCGATCGGTCATTTCCTGGTGAAACCCTACCAACTCATTTTCGCTCTCACAATTATCAAGGCGGCTGTAAAGACTTAATCTTTCGGTGATACTTTCTACGTAATCATCCGGAATTAAAATTTCCAGGTCCGTATCGATTGTGCAATCTTTTACAAAATCATCCTGCTTACTTATTTCTTCTTTGAACAGGTCTTTAAATTCATTTCTTTTCAATTCATGGATCGCTTCATCCAGTATTTTCTGGTACATTTCAAAACCTATTTCTGCAATAAAACCACTTTGCTCCCCACCCAGCATATTACCGGCGCCACGTATATCAAGGTCACGCATGGCAATCTGGAAGCCGCTTCCGAGTTCACTATATTGCTCTAACGTAGATAAGCGTTTCCTGCTATCCGGTGGCAAAGTGCTCATTGGCGGCGCCATTAAATAACAGAACGCTTTTTTATTACTGCGGCCCACACGCCCACGCAATTGATGCAGATCACTCAGGCCAAACTGGTGAGCATTGTTTACAATAATGGTATTTACATTCGGAATATCTACACCACTCTCTACAATATTGGTACATACCAGCACATCATATTTCTTATCCATAAAATCCAGGATGGTATCTTCCAGGTCACCGCCATCCATTTGTCCATGGGCAAAGGCAATGCTTACATCGGGACAAAGTCCCTGTATCAGGCTTTTCATTTCTGCCAGGCTTTTTACCCTGTTATGTATAAAGAAAACCTGACCGCCTCTTTCTACTTCGTAATAAATAATATTCCGGATGGCATCTTCATTAAATACCATTACTTCCGTTTGTATTGGCTGGCGGTTGGGCGGCGCTGTATTGATTATGCTCAGATCTCTTGCACCCATTAAACTGAACTGCAGCGTTCTTGGTATAGGCGTTGCCGTTAGTGTAAGAGAATCTACCGTGGTACGTAATTGTTTTAATTTTTCTTTTGCTGCTACGCCAAATTTCTGCTCTTCATCAATGATCATCACACCGAGGTCTTTAAACTTTACATCTTTGCCCAGCAGTGAATGTGTGCCAATGATGATATCTATTTTACCTTCTTCCAGTTTTTTATACGTTTCCTTTTTTTCTTTGGCAGTTTTAAAACGGTTGATATAATCAACGGTCACCGGAAAATCTTTTAGCCTTTCTCCAAAAGTTTTATAATGCTGGTAAGCAAGTATAGTTGTGGGAACCAATATCGCAGCCTGTTTGCCATCAGCACATGATTTAAAAGCAGCCCGTATGGCTATTTCTGTTTTGCCAAAACCTACATCGCCACAAACCAAGCGATCCATTGGTGCCGGTTTCTCCATATCTTTTTTTACATCTTCACTTGCCTTAGCCTGGTCAGGTGTGTCTTCATAAATAAAACTTGCTTCCAGTTCTGTCTGCATATAATTATCCGGGCTATGAGAAAAACCCAATAAGCTTTTTCGCTGGGCATATAATTTTATCAGGTCGGTCGCAATATCCTTTACCTGCCTTTTTGTTTTTTCTTTAAGCTTGGCCCATACATCACTACCCAGCTTATTCATTTTTGGTATGCTGCCTTCCTTGCCGCTGTACTTGCTTATTTTGTGCAGCGAAGAAATATTTACATACAGCAGATCGCCATCTTTATATTGTATTCTAACGGCTTCCTGTAAACGCCCGTTGGCTTCTATCTTCTGCAGGCCACTGTACACACCAACGCCATGGTCAATATGGCTCACATAATCGCCGGGCTGCAGTTCCCGTAAGGTTTTTAAAGTAAGGGCTTTATTTTTACTGAAGGCCTGCTTTACCTTGTATTTATGATAACGCTGAAACACCTGGTGATCGGTATAACATACTAATTTCAGGTCATCATCTATAAAACCTTCATGAATGGAAACCGGAATTGGCGTAACCTGTATCTCCGCTTTTTGATCAACAAAAATAGTATGCAGCCGCTCTAACTGTTTGGGATTTTCAGCAAAAATAAAAATGTTGTATTGCTTCGTTTCGTAATCCTGCAGGTTCTTTATCAGCAAAGGAAACTGCCGGTTAAATGCAGGCTGTTCTTTAGTAGCAAAATTTAAAATTTCTTCTTCTTTATTTTTTGAAAAGAAAGCTTTGTTCCCGATCTCAATAATATGCCTTTGCAGGATCTGCTTTTCAATAACTGCTGCATTTTCAAAATCATCTGCAGAAACAGTTTCTTTAAAATTTAATTCGCTGCTGTCGTCGGTCGTCGGTTGCCGGTTGCCTGTCATCTTCATCTGCTCTATAAAAAGTGCCAATCCCTCTTCTTCCAGCTCCATCTTTTCTTTTATAAATTCCCAGTCTTCTGTCCACACCACCGTATTCTCCGGTAAAAATTCAAGCAGCGAAACTTTTTCGCCACTTTCAAATTGTGTCTCTACATTCGGAATAATATTTACCTGCAATAATTTCCGTTCACTCAGTTGAGATTCCGGGTCAAATATGCGGATGCTGTCCACTTCATTGCCGAACAATTCTATACGGTAAGGCTTTTCGTTGCCAAAAGAATAAATATCCAAAATACCACCACGAACAGCAAACTGCCCCGGCTCATATACAAAATCTGTACGCACAAAACCATGCTGAACAAACCGCTCCAGCATTCCGTTTACATCCAGTGTTTCTGCCTGCTTTATGCTGATGATATTTTCAGAAAGTGTTTTAGATAAAACTACTTTCTCAAATAAAGCTTCCGGGTGAGTTACAATGATCTTCTTAGCCCCCTCCCGACCTCCCCCAACAGGGGAGGAGGCAATACGTGTAAGTGCTTCCGTACGCAGCATTACATGGCTGCTGTTCAGCAACTGGTAATTCTTTTTATTTTTAAAGGAAGACGGGAAATAAAAGATATCTAAAGCATTGGTAATATTTTCCAGTGTATTTTGAAAATAGGCGGCTTCTTCCGCATCTCTTAAAATTACCAGGTGATTTAATTGGGCCGCCGCAGGTTGGCTGTAAACCGCTGCCAGTATGAACTGCGAAGCACTACCATGCAAGCCCTTTAAATGCAAATGCTGGGGCTGAGACAAAGTGATCCTGTCCGCAATTGTAAAACAGCGGGAATCATTTTTATAATAATTCAACAACACATCAAGATTCATGCAGGTTGCAAAGATACCAAGCAATTTGTTGAATTAAAAAAATTAAGAAACCAGCTTACTTAAAATCTACTTTGTTAGCCTTCCATAATATTAATTTGATTTTCAAGGAAGTTTACCGTTTTTTCGTATTTTACTTTAAATTAACTCTTATGGCATTAGAACCATGGCGTACCGGTAAGGTGATAAAAATTGAGCAACAGGCATTGGCTACCCGTCGTTTTTTTATTCAGATACCCGAACTGGAAGTATTTGATTTTAAGCCGGGGCAGTTTGTAACGCTCGACCTGCCGATACATGAAAAGCCCAACAAGCGCTGGCGCAGCTATTCCATTGCAAGCTGGCCGGATGGTACCAATGTTTTTGAGTTGTGTATTGTATTGCTGGAAGGTGGTGCAGGCACTCATTATCTTTTCAACGAAATAAAAGAAGGTTCGGAAATTACCTTGCGTGCGCCTGTGGGCGTATTTACCATGCCTGCTCCTTTGGAGAAAGATCTTTTTCTGATTTGTACCGGTACCGGCATAGCGCCTTTCCGCAGCATGTTACATCATGTAAAGAATCATAATGTACCACATCAGAATATTTACCTGCTTTTTGGCTGCCGCACAAAAGATGATCTATTGTATTACGAGGAATTAAAAGCACTCAGCGACAGCATGCCGAATATTCATTATCTACCCACGCTAAGCCGGGAAAACTGGGAAGGACCGATGGGCTATGTACATACTATTTATGAAAATATCTGCAAAGCCAACATGACTAACGTAGAAGGTGAGCCGCAGGTAAAGCCTGCCAGTTTTTATTTATGCGGCTGGAAAAATATGATTGACGAAGCGAAGCTCCGCATACAAAATTTAGGCTACGACAGAAAATCTATTCATCAGGAATTGTACGGATAATTTTAAAATAACAATATGAAAAAAGCATACGCAAGAGGAGTTATCATGCCGTTGATGGCTATCCTGCTGATGGGTTTAAACTTACTGCGCATTCCGGATTCGTCCTACATCCGTGCAATAGATATGATAACCTTACTTACAATGGGCGCAGGAATAGCCGTACTGGCAATGAACCTGAAAACAATCTACATTAATAACAAACGTAGTAAAGTACAATAATATTTATCAACTTATCTTCTCCAACACCAATTTCTTTACATCACTTAAAGCAATTCTTTCCTGCCTCATATCATCCCGGTAGCGAATGGTAACCGTATTATCTTCTTTTGTCTGGTGATCTATTGTTACACAAAATGGTGTACCAATGGCGTCCATGCGGCGATAGCGTTTACCAATGGCATCTTTCTCTTCGTAAAAACACATAAAAGATGCTTTACAATCATTCATTAATTCTTTTGCAATTTCCGGTAAGCCATCCTTCTTTACCAAAGGTAAAATAGCTAATTTGGTCGGAGCAATCTTTGCCGGAATACGAAGTACTACACGGCTATCTTCAGTACCATCTTCTTTAGTCCATTTTTCTTCCGCATAAGCCAGGCTTATAACGGTCAGGAACAAACGATCTAAACCGATAGAAGTTTCTACTACGTAAGGTGTATAATTTCCGTAAGGTTTTCCTTCCTCGTTCAGATCATTATCAAAATACTGAATCTTCTTTTTGCTGAATTTTGCATGTTGTGTCAGGTCGAAATCTGTGCGGCTATGTATGCCTTCCAGTTCTTTCCAACCAAAGGGAAATTCAAATTCTATATCCAGCGCTGCATCTGCATAATGCGCCAGTTTTATATGATCGTGAAAGCGCAGTTTTTCTGCCGGAATACCAATACTCTCAAGCCATTTTTTTCTTTCATCTTTCCAGTGATTGTACCATTCCATTTGTGTGCCGGGACGTACAAAAAACTGCATTTCCATTTGTTCAAATTCCCGCATGCGAAAAATAAACTGGCGGGCTACAATCTCATTACGAAAAGCTTTTCCGGTTTGTGCAATACCAAAAGGGATTTTCATCCTCCCGGTTTTCTGCACATTTAAAAAGTTTACAAAAATACCCTGTGCTGTTTCCGGCCTTAGGTACACAATGTTTTCGCCTTCGGCAGATGCCACAGCGCCAAACTCAGTGCTGAACATTAAATTAAACTGTCGTACATCTGTCCAGTTGCAGGTTTTGCTTACCGCACATTTTATTTTATTATCATCTATCAGTTTTTTTAAACCGGCATAGTCATCTGCTGCCAGTAATTTATCCATTGTAGCAAGCAATTCTTCACCGGCAGTTTTGTCCAGCGTTTCTGCATAGCCTTCTATCAAATGATCTACCCGGTATCTTTTGTTGCTGTCTTTATTATCAATCATCGGGTCGCTGAAATTATCCACGTGCCCGCTCGCTTTCCATACCATCGGATGCATAAAGATCGCCGCATCAATACCCACAATATTTTCCTGCAACTGCGTCATACTTTTCCACCATTCGTCTCTCAGGTTCTTTTTAAATTGTGCACCCAATTGCCCGTAATCATACACCGCACTAAGGCCGTCATACAATTCGCTGCTCTGAAAAATATACCCGTATTCCTTACAATGAGAAATTAACTCCTGAAACCCGCCTGCCGTAGAGGTAGGATTATTTGATTCGTTTGCCATGGGCGCAAAGATAATAGATTGATTTGTGATGTAAGATTTAGGAAATATGATTTTTGTTAGCCAGCAGAATTTAAAAACTCAACATCGTTGTGTCACTCTCTTGTACAGTATATCTTTACCCGCCTACCGGCCGGCAGGGTCATCTTTCCCTCATTTTATTGCAGAAGCTACAGATCAATTAAATTTGCCAACAGTCAAAAAAACTCTTTTGCCAAACATCTACGAAATACCGGAAAGTCAATTACCACTTTTGAAAAAACCAGGTCTTTACTATCTTAAATTTTTCCGTACTCCGTATGCTATAAATAATATTTTGAAATACATTTTACTTATTTTTTCTACCGCTTTATTAGCAGCCTGCAGCTACAATAAACCGCATGAAAAAAGAAGTATTGAAAGATCTTTCTATTTCTGGAAATCAGTTTTCAAACCTACCACTTTTGAGAAGACTGTAACAGGTTCTATAAATGTAAAAACTATTTATCTTAAATTTTTTGATGTAAACTGGAATGAAAATACGCTGCAACCCGAACCTGCGGCCCAGGTAAATATTGTAGATACCGATTTTTTAGAAAGTAAAAAAATAATACCGGTCGTATTTATAACAAATGAATGCATTTACAGGTTAGATAGTTTACAAGCCATTCCGCTTGCAGAAAAAATAAGTACACTGATGAAGGCAATTATCTTAAATAATCATCTTGCCAATATCCCCGAAATACAGATCGACTGCGACTGGACAGTGACCACAAAAGATAAATATTTCACTATCTTAAAAAAGATAAAAGAACTTTCACAACCGTTACCCATATCTGCAACAATTCGTTTGCACCAGGTGAAATATATTGGCAAATCCGGTATTCCGCCAGTAGACAGAGGCTTACTGATGTGTTATAATATGGGTAATTTAAAAGACCCCGCAACTGACAATTCTATCTTAGAAACAAAAGAATTAAAAAAATATACGGGGACACTTTCTACCTATCCGTTGCCGTTAGATGTAGCGCTGCCATTATTTGAATGGAAAGTTTTATTCCGCTTTGGAAAATTTAAAGGCCTTATTCAGAATTTATCCGACAGCGTTTTTAAAACCAATTTTGTTGACAAAAAAGCAAATACTTTTATCTTTTTAAAAGATACTTTACTCAGCGGCTATGATTTTAAGAAAGGCGATATTGTAAGAAATGAAAAAAGCGATTATAATGAGATCATGTCCACAGCAAAAGAAATAAGCAACCAACTTTCAAATAACACTTTAAGGGTTTCCCTTTTTCATCTTGATTCTTTAACTTTAAGAAAATATCCAATATATGAACTGGAAAATATTTACAGCAGCCTTCGTTAGTATTTTATCTACTGCTATTCCTCAAAACATAATAGGCTGCGGCCCCGATCAGGATCCTTATGATTATTACACTTCGTTCTTTTCTCAGAATGTGGCATCTACAAAAACGTATTCCCCATTTTATTACAGCAACAATCTTTTTTTATACAGTGATGATGATCCGGTAAATAAATCAGTAGTACTTGCAGATGAGTGGGCTGCTTATTGTGGAACGCCGGTAAAGTCTGAAGATGCTTTTGATTTTGTAAATCAATATGATCTAAAAGATGTGAATAATCTTTATTACAATATTGAAAAAGCACAGCCATTAAAAATACCTGATTCGCTAAAGCGCAACAGCATGACGAATTATTTTTTGCAAAAGAAAGACCTGGAAGCGTTAGGTTATATTATTTATGCAAAAAAAATAGAGCCTGATGTTACCGGTGATTCACGTGCATGGGAACCGATAAAAAGAGACAGTGTTGAAATGGCGAAATTTATAAAAGATGGCAAGCAATTATATGCTGCCGCAAAGTCGGATCTGTTCAAATTAAAATATGCATACCAGGTCATTCGCCTTGCACATTACAGCGGTAATTATGCAGATGCAATAAAATTGTATGATGACTATATCCCACAAAATAAAACAGAAAGTGTATTGAAAACAATGTGCCTGTCATTGAAGGCGGGTGCGTATTATCATACTGGCCAGGCAAAAGAAGCGGCCTATTTATTCAGTAAAGCTTTTAGTGAGAATGATGTTAACCGGGTATCAAACTATATCAGTTTTAACTGGAGCGTAGACAGTAAGGCGGAAAAAGATACTTACCTGTCGCAATGTAAAACCAAAATTGAAAAAGCAAATATGCTGGCATTGTTTGCATTGGGCAGTACGGCTGATGAAATATCTACTATGCAGGAAATTTATAAATTAAATCCTTCTGCACCTGTGCTGGAAGTATTGGCAGTACGTGAAATAAATAAACAGGAAGAAGGATACCTGACGCCTGACCTGAATAAGCAAAAAGGCGGCAAGCAATTTTTCTATACCTGGAATGAGTCGCAAAATGTGGATAGTGTATCCAATGGTTACAGGCAAAGAATAAAAGAAATGGCCAATTTCTTTAACAGCATTGCACAAAAAAATAACAGCAGTAATAGCGGTCTTTTTGAAACCGGTGCGGCATATTGTGCCTCTATGATAAAAGATTACCCGGCTGCTCATACTTATATTACTGCTGCAGAAAAATTAAAACTCAGCAACAAAGTAAAAGACCAATTGGAGCTTACAAAACTCTTAGTGACTATTAATAAAACCAATAAAATTGATGTTGCATTTGAAGACCAAATTTTGCCTTCGTTAAAATGGTTGCAAAATAAAGCAGATACCGACCCTGCTGTGAATAATGAATATAATGACAACTCTGAATGGAAATTATTTTACAGAAACCTGATGAGCCAGGTAGTTGCAAAGCGATATCATGAGCAGGGCGATATTTATAAAGAAGTATTGGCAATAGGAGCTGCAGACAGAATATTTGGCACTGTAAATAACTACTACTCAAATGCAATAGAATACCTCCATAATAATTTAGAAAGTAAAGATGTAGAGCAGTTATATGCCCTTATGAATAATAAAAACAAAACAGGGTATGAAAAATATATTGTTGCATTTAATTCTTTAAACAAAAATGATGTGACAGATTTTGCCGGAACGGCTTATCTCCGGGATTATAATTATACTTCCGCAATCACCTGGCTTAAAAAAAATCCGGCAGGCAATAGTTATGCAATACCCAAAAACCCTTTTATAGAACTTTTATACGACCAGGAAGAAGCTAATAAGGGAGAAAAGAAGATCGGAAGTAAGCTGGCATTTGCAACAGAAATGGCGAGACTGGAAAAGTTAACACAAACAGATAAAATTAATGTTGCGAAAAATTATTATAAAATGGCACTCGGTATGTACAACATGACTTATTACGGGCATACCTGGGAGTTGGTACAATATTACAGAGGCGGATCTGATGGATATTATATTCCTGTTGGCGCAAATAATTTTCAGAAAGAATATTATGGCTGTTATAAAGCACATGATTATTTTAAAAAAGCAATGGATGCCTCTACAGATAAAAATTTTAAAGCAAAATGTTTATTTATGATGGCTAAATGTGCTCAGAAGCAGGTACGTCAGCCGCAGTATGGTGATTTCCCGGGGAATTATGATCAATATGATGTAGCACGGAAAGCCTACTTTTCAAAATTTAAAAACAATAAATATTTTCCCCAGTTTGTAAAAGAATATAAGAACACTGCATTTTACCAGGATGCGTATAGCAGTTGCAGTTACCTTAGCGATTTTATTGATAAAAAATAATTTCACCTTTCATCCGCCGGCATGAAATATCTTAAAGTTCTTTATATACAGGTTCTCATCGGTATTGCAGCCGGAGTATTGGTAGGTTATTGTTGTCCGGCATTTGCGCCTGCGGCAAAATTGATAAGCGATACGTTTATCAATATGATCCGCATGGTAATTGCACCAGTAATATTTTTTACCATCGTAATTGGTATTGCAAGTGCAGGTGATCTAAAAAAAGCCGGCCGGATTGGTGTAAAAGCGCTTTTGTATTTTGAAATTGTAACCACCCTTGCCCTGGTAATAGGTTTAATATTTGCCAATATTATAAAGCCCGGTATAGGAGTAAACAGCTCTAACATTTCTCCCGATAAAATAGCAGAATACAGCAAGCAGGCAACCGAACTTAATTGGGGCGAATTCTTTTCTCATATTGTTCCGGTTAATGTAGTAGATGCATTTGCTAAAGGCGACATACTGCAGGTTTTATTTTTCAGTATTTTATTTGCAATTGGCTTAAAATGGCTCGGCCCATCCGGCGATTCTTTA
>JBDSIB010000012.1:0-3665 GCA_039918155.1 Ferruginibacter sp. | reverse complement strand
GTTAATGCTTCTGGAATTGTAAATGAAAAAGAAACATTTCCATTTGCGTCTGTTTTTAGATCAGGAAAAAAGAATGCTGTTTCGTTGAAGTTTTTGCGAATTTGGATAGAAGGATTATCTGCAGGTTTTACAGTTTTGATACTATCAGAAATTATTTCATCATCTTTTATTTCTTCTATTCTTCCCTCAGGCTTAACTTCTTTGTCACTTACAGCTTTTGTGGGTGTAAATTTCACCTGATTAACTGTTGGTGGAGCAGGAGCGGCCATTTTTAGTGCAGCATCAGATCTTCCTCGTACTTGTACGCCTGCTGCATTGCCAGCTAATGCATAGCTATAGCCATATCCACCTTCATTCCAGCCATTATTTACCAAAGCATCATAAGATTTTGAAGGTATTGATACCACATCGTATCTTATGTTATCAGCCTGTTCAGAATTTTTTACTCCAAATGTATTGGCAGTCCAGTTTATTGAACCTGATAATGTTGGCCATAGATTTTGTAATGAATTCCAGCTATGTGGTTTAAACTGATCCAGCGATGCATCGTACATACTTATCAAAGTTTCTGCTGCTACCTTTTCTGATTTATCACCACTTATTTTTACACTCCATTTTTCATCACTACCCGGTAAAATTTTATCCCGGAAAGTTTCATAACTAATGTTCAGATCTTTATTGCTCCACGGAATAGAAAAATATTCATTGCCGCTATATACCCGGTTGTGTTTTACAAAAGCATAGCTCACACTCATCCCACCACGATCGCTTTCTGTAGCTTTTATTTGCTTGTCTAATTTTTTACCAGCATTTAAAGAAACATAATCAGTGTTGATGCTGTTATCAATTTTGCTTAAAGAATGTATAAGCCAGATATTATCAAATCCGCTTGCAATGCTGTAATCAACCTGCTGGCCGGGTTGTAAATTGGTGTTTTTTACATCTACAAAAATGGGCTGATCCGTCAGCGTCTTATTATCTGTCAACTGAATATATTTTTCTGCTTTTACAGCTTCACCATATTTGTCTTTTGTAGTTACGGTTATTTTGTACCAACCTGCATCTAATGATTTCGCATTGACCATTGACCATTGACCATTGACTGAAGTTGTATCTGTCATATTAATAACAGTCTTCCCCACCGCCCATTTACTCATTTCATCTTCATCTGCATATATATCATAAGGAAAATTGACTATGTATTCTGCTTTTGTCATTACAAACTGATCTGCTTTTTCCCAATAACGTTCCCGGTATATTCTATTCGGCGATTGTAATTTCTGCATGATGAAATTCACTGTGGCTTTTTCAAACAGGCCATTAATATTGCTGCTGCTGATCTTTATATTTTTAATACTATCCGTCGGAATTTTATTATCTGCAAGTATATTTAATTGTAAAGCCTGGTAAGAAACTGCCACAGAAGTATTGCCGCTCCTGGTTTCACCATTAATGTCAGTTATGTCAGCGCTTACTTCGTAATAAAAAGTGGGCTGGTCTTTTTTATCAACGCTTTCATCAGGTATAGCTTTAAAGGTTATGAAGAAATCACCATTGGCATCCGTAGTCGTTTCGCCATTGGTAACTTCCATTTGTTCCCTATTTCCATACGGTGGCAAAAATTTACGGTAGCCATATCCAAACCAAATCGGATACTGTATTTTGCGTACAACCCTGTACGTTACTTTAGCGCCATCAATATTATTGCCGGCATAGGCTTTTGCATTACCGGTAACTTTTATACTGTCATTTATACGGTAAGAGCCTGAAGGTGTTTTAATTTCTACGGAAAATTTTGGCCGCTTGTATTCTTCTACATTAAAATAAGAAGTAGCATTGTTTGATGAATCCTGTATTCGGAACTGGCCATTCAGCCCATTTTCCGGTAATTTAAAACTACCGTTATAAGATCCAAATTCATTAGATGTTAATTGAAGTGTCCCTGCTTTTTGCTGGTTGGCATCATATAAAATAACAGTGGTTTTGTAGCCAGGTATAATGCTGCTTTTTCTATTGAGATCATTGGTAGAGACTACAATTCCCTTAAAGAAAATAGTTTGCCCCGGCCGGTAAATACTGCGGTCGGTAAAAAAGAAAGTGCGGTTTGTAAAAGTTGTTTTAGAGCCATCATAAGTATAGCTGTAATTGTAATAATTATCATCGGTAAAGAGTTCATCATTTTTATATTTTACCTGTAGATAATTATCATAATTGTCATTTTTGTTCTTTGCAAATTTGACATAGCCATTTTTATCAGAAGTGTAATTTTCTATTTTAACCTCATCGTAATTGCGGTTGCTGTAATTGTATTTTCTTTTCCAAACCTGCACTGCTGCATTTGCAAGTGGCAGGCCGTTGTCACGGTTCAATATATATAATTCGTCTTTATTATTGTTGATGTAACTGATGTTGCTTACATAAGTTATTTGGCGGGCAAGATAATTTCCTGCCACGCTGAAATCAGGGCTGTAACTGGATAATATAAAATAAATACCGTTTGGTAATTCATCTATTTTTATTTCTGTACTGTGCTCCTGGTAGTCGCTTAGATCTGGTAAATTTATGCTCCAGCTTTTCAACGCTTTTAAATTTACCATTGCAGGCCATACTTTATCATAACCGGCTTTTTCTATACGTTTAATTTCATCCCGGGTTGTTTTTATTATTCTTACATAAAGTGTTTTGGTGTTTTTATATTTTACCAAAGTACGGAATGGTTGACCCACTACATTTACTTTTTCTGTAGTGAGAGAAATGCTTGGCCGTTTAATTGCCTGAATTAAATTCTGTGCATTTAATGCACCTGTAGATTTTGGAAATCTACTGATGGCATCTTCGCAAAATGCAACTGCTTTTTTTATATCAAATTGAACGCCGGGTTGTGTTGTTGCATCATATTTCTGTCCTTTGGTATAATACAACATGGCTTTTAAATAAGTCGCCTGTGTTGACATTGGATTGTAGCCGTAATTTTTTTCAATTGCACTCAAAGCATTTTCATATAATTTTTCTTTATCAGTGATTACAGCATTCTCATTTGCAAAGTCAAGCCTGATAAGGTTTGCATCCAGCAGGGCATCCTTGTTTTTATCATCAATATGAAATTTTAAAATATCCTGGAATAAAAGAATAGCATTAAAATATAAAGAAGCGGTATCCGGCGTCGAAAATTTTGTCACAATAAAATCATTTACAGGCGCAAATATTTTTTCATCATTTAAAATAAATTTATAAGTAGGCTGCGTCACATCGTTTTCTGTACTTACAAAATAATCCAATGCACGAAAAGCTAAAAAATCAAAAACAGTAGGCCGCAGGTTTCGGGTATTTTCTCCTTTATTGATGATGGCATCAAAGCCTTCTAAAGAAGTACTTTTTAAAACAGAACTATTTTGTAAGGAAGCTTTATACAACGAGTTTATGGTTGCATTTAATTTATCAAGGCTCCAGGTTGCAATGTCATGACTTTTTTCTTCGGTTAATGCTGTACGATCATAAAATTTATACCGGTTATTATTTCTGTATGCTAAAAACAATTCAGCCTGCATGCTTTGCAATATATTTTTTGCCGGGCCTTTCGCTTTTTCAATCAGGGTATCTATATAAAAAATATTATTTTCCCTGTTCTCTTCTTCTACCAGGTTGCGGTATTTCATCTGGTACAT
>JBDSIB010000011.1:0-18761 GCA_039918155.1 Ferruginibacter sp. | reverse complement strand
TTTTCTAACCCCTTGGCCAGAGCGTCGCCCATGATTTGTTTGCCACTGGCATCAAGCAGTTTGACGTAAACTTCCTGCTTTTGTGCGGTGCAAAAAAGAGGCAGTAATAATAAAAAAAAGAAAGTTTTACGCATATGTATAGTTTTAAGTTTTGAAAAAGAATGAGTAGATATTTATTCGCTTTTTGCATAGCCTGTATCATCCAGCCACAGCACCCTCGCAGCTTTAATACAGGAAAAGAAAGCATTATAAGTTTTAGGCTTGCCTTCTTTGTCAGAAAAATAAATATGCCACATATCGGGCAAACTAAATTTACCTGTGGTCGAAACATTTTGAAATTTAATATTGCCCACAAACCCACTGGCAACAGCTATTTGCCACTTATAAGTATTGCCAGTAAAGTCATAAGATTGAGCCGAAGAATGTGTGCTCATGCCTGCATTGGCACCCGTATATGCATTTACAAATTGGGTGATGCCTGAGAAATCAGTGGTCCACTTTCCCCTAAGATCGCCGGCATCTACAGCAAATTTATTATAGCTCGCCATAGCTGCCATTTTATCCCAATTTTTTGATAAGGCAGCACTTACGTAGGGTCCAAATTCCTGCTCCAGCGTATTTTTATCGGGAGTAATAAACTCAAGATATTTTCCACTGCCATTGCTAAAATCCTTTTTGAATAAAACCACATGCACGGTATTACCGGTAATTTTTTCTGTGCAATCTGCTTCAGCAAATTCAATCGATTGCCAGCTTTGCAAAGGCTTAAAAGAAAAATTGCGGGCACTGCTGTATCTTGGAGCTACTAAAATATCCCAGGCATTTTTTAATCCATCCATCAAAACGCTATTGTATGCATCTGCTGTTTTGTTTGGGTAATGTATTAATACTTTGACATTATTTTTTCTGACTTCAATCCAGTCATCCTGTATAACGCTTGTCCATCCATCCGTAAAATTGGTGGTATTGTATTTAAACCCTGTTGCAACCTGGCTGGCAGATTGGGTTACAGGCTGCACCTGCCCTGCTGTTTTTTTCAATTCAACTGATCCAATCATTGCCTCTATGGCTGGCAGATAATCCTGCACATTGGTAGTGGTAACAATACTTACACATCTGTTAGCTTCGCTAAATGTGGTCAGCATAGCAATGGCATCTGCTCCGTTAAAAACAAATTTACCGCCGCCGGCTTTTAGTTTCCTGCCATCTGTTTCCTGTACTTCATTTGCTTCGGGCAGTTCAGTAATCCTGTATGGTTTCGCCACCAATTCCTGCCACTCACTTTCAAAATCAGCTTCAATATTTCCTTTACTGATCGTACTCTTTACAATTGAAATAACGCACCAACTGTTATTCTTTTTATCGCTGATGGAGTAGGAAATTATATTTTCCTGCTCCTGTTTTTTCCAGCCTTCCGGTACTACGTAGCTTACGATATCAAAAGTTTTTTTTAGTTGGGCTGATAGTTTTGCAACCATCAAAAAGCATCCGCTACAGAGAAATATAAAGCTCATTGCCTTTTTAGAAGTACTCGTTTTCATTTTCAATTTGTATTATTGAATATAAAAGTAGCGCTGCTGGTTGGTCGTCACAATCCTGCAAAAAGGGGATTTATTAAAAGATTTTATAAAAAGATTTATTTATTCTCTGGTCATTTTTACATTCCCGATATACGTTTTGATATTTTCGCTATCCTGCGTAATGTTATCCCAAAAAATAGCATTTAATTTTGTGCCGGCTGCAAAACCACAGGTAACACAATCACCTCCGTATACCATTTTAAAATCAGAAGAAACAGCCACCTGTTTATTATTTATAAAAGCGGTGAGTATGCCTGATTTAACTTTTACCGCAACATGTACTTTTGTTTTTTTATCGGTGAATTCCCGCAACGGATAACTGTAGGAAATCCCTTCGGAATAGTTTTGTTTATTAAGTGAAGGAGTTGCATTGATTCTTATTTTCAGCAGTCCCCGGTAATTGCTCTCGTAATTTGCCTCATTGCCCGAAGTAATATCGATGGTTGCTGTCGTACCATTGCCGGCCGTATTTTCAACCCCATCAGCATTTGCCGGCCTGCTGTTTAAAGTAAGTCGAATGCCGCCGCCGGTGCGGCTTTCAAAATTACCATCGGTGATGATATCAAACTCCAAAGAAAAATTTTCCGGCAAAGGCTTTTTCAGTAAAGACGGCGTTAGTGGATTACCATTGCCCAACTGAAGCCACTTCCCCGGCTGATTTTTTATTGAAGTAACAACGGCTTGTTTTCCATAACGTTTAAAAAACCAGTTGGCAGGGGCAGCGCCTTCATTACTGGTTGAAAAATCATCAAAGAAAAAAGCGTTTGGTGGCAATGCAATTTTGCTTGCAACAGGGGAAATGGCTGCTTTATTTTTTTGCCGGTAATTATTTAACCGGGCAATTAATTGAGTTTCATTTGCTGGTTTATAATCAATGCCTTTTACTTTTTCCGGATTAAAAAAATAATTGTATGCATATTCGTAATTAAAATTTTGTGCCAATGCAGTGTGCAATTCATACAACTTATTACCGTTTTCTTTTGTACCATAAGGAAAAGCAATGGCAATCCATTGGGGTGTTTCGGTTTGCATTTTTGCATTCAATTCCGCATCTATTTTATAAACCGGATAGGCATGTTTCAGCTTGCTTTCAGCAATGTCTATTTTAAACGGATCAGGGTCTAACGTAAAGGAATACATCGTCGGTTGCATATCTCTCAAGATCGCAGACTCATTCAAAGTGCTTTGGTGCCTTTGTCTTAGCGTTCTAATATTGTTTCGGTATTTTTCTATATTCTGCTTTCGTATTATTAATGCTTCATCCTGCGCTTTTTTATTCCCTGGCCATTTGGCAGCTACGTCCTTTATTTCATTCTCCCATTGTTTATCCAAACCCTGCTCCGCCTTTGTTAATAGCTCCCCTTTAGTTACTGCTATAAAGGGCAGTTTGTTATTGGGCGTTATGTAAACCGTTTGCCATTCATTTACCCAGGTAACATATTTATAGGCATTGGAATGTATCCGCTCATCGGGATTTCCTGGCTGATCATTAGCCTTGTATCCATCTTGCTCCATGGTAAAATAATATTCATCAGGCTGGTTTAAAAAAGGAATATTATAAGAACCAAATGTTCTGTTTACTCCAATCCAGAAGGGGGTATTTTCTTCAGCTATTGGTTTAAACTCTCCGTTTGCTTCTGTCCACATTTTATCATGACTTACATTCCATACGGCAAACACCGCCCCATAATTGGATTTATTTACAAACCGATTGACCGTACCCAAACCGGCAACCGGCGTGTAGGTTTTCTTCATCCACTCCACCAGTTTATTTACAATAACTTCCTTCTTTTTTGCCTGCGGCTCCGTTTGTGGTTTAAGATGATCAAATCTCTGGTTGCTCCACCAACCAATAACGCTGTCTTCAATGCGTTGCTCCGGGGTGAGCTGGGCGATAGATTGAGTTGATAAAAAAATAATGCCTGTTACTATAAGACTAATTTTTTTTAATAGCATAAAAGAAAAGATTAAATGTTACTGCAATAATTATTTTTGAAAAATTCCCGTACCATACACAGAACCTGCACCACTGATAATGCTAATCCTTCCTTCCACACCCGCATCAACAGAAACCGGCCCAATACCCCCACCTGCACTTATGCTGCCAATCGTATAAGCATCACTCACACCATTGCGGTCGATCGTAACGCCTATGCGCCCGGTTGCAGATGCACCGATAGTTACTGGTCCTATTTTTATTTCTTTACCGATCTGTGCGCCCGCTTCAACATTGCAATCCACGAATTGGTCAGCAAAAGTTTTCTCATCCATATTCTGGGTTAATCCTAATTTGATAAACCCTGCCTCTATCTCAGTAGATGTTTTGCTGCAATCCGATTTTATTTTCCCAAGCACAAGGTTTAGTTCACTGTGATACTGGCATGCAACATCATCAAATTGCGCCAGAGGTGCAGGTTTACCAGCAGTTTTTTTGGCACATTTATACACTGTTATCATTTCAAAATCGAGCGGCGTTTTAGGATCGAGATAACTGAGCCATTCCAGCTTGTGTTGTGTCTTTAATGCTTCAAACATTTGAGGCCACTCCGTGTACATTTCCCAGTACGCTACATCATTCAGATAAGATTTTGCAATGGTTAGTTGTTGTTTGTAAAACATTTCCAACTCTGAATTGTAAGCACTTAAAAAATTATCACTGGCTTCTTTGTATCTCGGGCAAAAGTCTACGTTAGGTAATCCTTCTCCGGTTTGGTCATTGTCTGCTTTACGCAATTCGTCCATCGTACTCTCATATTTATTTTTTAGTTGTAAGGATCTGCCTTTTAAAAAAGCGACAATTTTTTTATTCAGCTCCTCTTTTTTGCGATCAAATTCATGCACCACTTCTCTTAGCTTTAAACGAGCCTGTGCCGCATACAAAGGTTCTTCATTAAATATACCATCAGTAGTATTACCGGCTAATGATGCTTGTACAATAATTAAATCATTTGAGTTTCTTTTTTTCTGCATTTCATACGCCGTCAATAATTGGTCTTTTGCCAAAGGGCCCAGCTTCTCGCCAGCATCACGAAGACTTTGCCTGTAAGCTGTCCACACGGGTTGAAGGCTCAGGCAATCATCTACAGATTTTGGGAAAGAAGGAGACTGGAAAGCGCCCAGGTTTAAACCGTCGCCTTTTGTTTTCGGTGGCAAATCAACTTCATCGCCTGTTAGTGTATAGCCCAGTTTTTTCAACCGTTCGTCTTTCTCTTTGGAATAACTATTTTTCAAAGATTTTTTTACAAGGTTAATGGCTTCCGTTTTATTGCCTTTTCCTTCTTCAATCATCGACTTGGTCAAATTGGCTTGTGGGTGATAGGCGTAAATTTGTATGGTGCTATCGAGATATTTTTCTGCTTTCGCCATATCACCAAGTCCAAACCAGGCTTGCCCCAAATTATTTAAAATGGTGCTATTTTTTGGATAGATAGTATTGAGATAATTAAGCATTGGAATGGCAGATTCCTGCATACCACACATCGATATCATCGAGGCATAATTAGATAAGTTGTCTGTATTGCTTACATCTTCAGTACATATTTTCCCCATGATGTATAGTGCTGGCTGTAAGCGGCCCATCATCCACAAACCTGCAGCTGCATTGCCAATAGCAGCACTGTTTTTTCCGGTAGATTTTAATTGTGTATATATTTTTTTTGCCAGCAGTTTTGATTCGGGCCATAAAAGCTGTAACGTTTTATTATTTACTTCATTTACAAAACCGCTTACACTACCCGCTGATAAAGCTGTTTTAGAAATGGCTGCAATCTTTGCTGCATTTTTTTTCGGAACAATTTGATTTTCTATATTCCATGCATCAGCCAGTTGTTTGTCCGTTACTTTTGGCGCATTTTTAAAGGATGGCATTTTAATTCCTAAACTGTCCATCATCTTTTTATCTGCCGGATTCATTTCATCTAAAGCTTTCTGCGCTTGCTTCATCATATCTTCCATCTCCTTTTGGGTGGGAGCTTTTTCTTTGGCAGCAGTTTTTTTGCCCGGCTGGGCAAATGATAACAAAGTAATAAACAGCATAGATAGTAATACACACCAATACTTTTTCATGGTAATAAATTTAATACGCAAATATGTTCTAAAAATCATCCGCCGGCAATCCTCTAAAAACAGGATTTATAAACCCTTGTTGCAACTATCGCTATAACGTATTAAGTTTATCTTATGAAGCCTGAGCAGTAGAGGTCTATTTTCATGGCTGGTGACTGTATTATAAAAATGTAGTGTCTTTTACAAGCTTAACGAATAAGAGTTTTAAAAAAAAATAAAAATCATGGAAAAAAGGGAGGGTATAAACCTGAGCGTTTAGTTTATTTGTACTAATGTTTAAACCAATTGAATGCAAAAAATCATTTCGATACTAATTTTTATTACGATACCTGTTGTGCTGTTGGCACAACACAATCCAGTTGCAGATAGCTTGCTGAATGTTTTATCGTTAACAAAAGCAGATACCACTAAGGCTAATTTATATTATGCGCTGGCAGATCATTACAGAAATTCTGCCCCTGTTACTTCCAGAAGTTATATCATCAAAGGGCAGGAATTAAGCACAAAAGTAAATTACAAAAAGGGGATAATTAAATCCTACAAAATGTTTTCTACTTTGATGGCTTACCAATCTAAATACGATTCGGTTTTATACTATAATAAAATAGTGCTGGATATTGCCCGCAATGATAAAGACTCTTTTAACATTGGTGTAGCATTTTTTAATATTGGCACGGCCTACCGGTCTATGAGTGAATTGGATAGTGCCGTAAAATATACCTTAGCAGGAGCAAGGATATTAGAAGGTAAAGGGTATAATAATATTGAAGGTACAATTAATGATGGTTTGCAATCTCTTTATATGACATTGGGTCAATATGATAAGGCCATTGAGTTTGGTAACAAAGCGGTAGCGCTGGCGAAAAAAACAAACGATCAAAAACAACTGGCCAATGCATTAAACAATCTTGGCCTTTCCTATTCGGGACAAAATAAATTAATAGATGCAAGGACTGTTTTTAATGAAGCCATAACAGTAGCTAAAGCAGATGACAATCAATATATAGAAGGTGCTGCACTGAATAATATAAGTGATATTGCCATAAAAGAAGGAGATTTTGAAATATTAAAAACCTATGCAGAAAGGAGTATTCAATTATTTACAGAAATGGAAGACGATGGAGGAATGGTGGGAGCTAAGGTTACATTGGCAGTATATTACTTAACTCATAAAGATTTTACTAAAGCGCAAAGCCTGGCTGAAGAAGCTCTGCAACTGGCAAAAAAACAAAACCTGCTGGAAGAAACAAGCACGGCATTAGGTATGCTTTCGCATATTGCTTTTGTAATGCAGGATTATAAAAAGGGATTTCAATATATTGCTGAAAGAGATGATGCACAAAGTAAAGTATTTAACGAGTCGGTGCAGGAGAGAGAAGTAAATACCAGGATTAAATACGAAACTGAAAAGAAAGATGATCAGCTATTATTACAGCGGTGGGAAATTAAACAACAGCACACTTTCAATTATGTTTTGCTCGGCGGAGCCTTAGCATTACTTACAATTTTTTTGCTGATATATAGCACACTAAAACAAAAACAGCAATTACAGCAACAGCGAATCAATGAGCTGGAAACAGAAAGACAACTCACAGCAACCGAAGCGGTTTTGAAAGGTGAAGAACAGGAACGCACCAGATTAGCCAAAGACCTGCATGATGGACTGGGTGGCATGTTATCAGGTATAAAATATTCATTTAACACTATGAAAGGAAATTTAATCATGACGCCTGACAACGCACAGGCTTTTGAACGCAGCATGGATATGCTGGATAGTTCTATTAAAGAAATGCGACGGGTGGCGCATAACATGATGCCCGAGGCGCTGGTAAAATTTGGGTTAGATACGGCATTAAATGATTTTTGCGCAGCTATAAATAATTCCGGTGCATTACAATTGCGTTACCAGTCTATCGGGTTAGATGGCCCGAACATTCACCAAACAACAGCCATAACGATATACCGGATTGTGCAGGAACTGATCAATAATACGATGAAGCATGCAGCCGCAAAAACAGCCCTGGTGCAGGTTACCAGAACAAACAACCAGCTTACGGTTACGGTAGAAGACGACGGAAAAGGATTTGATACCGCATTACTCAGCCAGTCTAAAGGTATTGGCTGGAGCAACATTCAGAACAGGGTAGATTTTTTAAAAGGCAGCATAGATGTCCAATCTGAAAAAGAAAAAGGCACGTCGGTACACATCGAAATAAACACTTAAATGGCGATAAAACTTTTTATAGTAGATGACCATTACATGGTGATAGAGGGCATCCACACCTTATTGCAAAATGAAAAAAATATTGAGTGGATGGGACATGCCACCAATGCGGCATCCTGTTTGGCTTTTTTGCAGACTAATAGGCCCGATGTAATATTAATGGATATTAACCTGCCCGATAAAAGCGGTATAGACCTTTGCAAAGAAGTAAAAGAAAATTACCCTGGCGTTTTTATAATAGGCCTAAGCACTTTTAACCAGCAAAGTTTTATAGAAAAAATGATGGTCAGTGGCGCCTCGGGTTATTTGCTTAAAAATGCAACGCAGGAAGAACTGGTAGAAGGGATTGAAACTGTTGCAAAGGGCAAGCAGTTTTTAAGTTTTGATGCTGCACTTGCTTTACGAAAACCTGATAACGGTAATAACCGGCCTGTGATTACAAGGCGGGAAAAAGAAGTGCTGGAACTGATTGCAGATGGTATGACAAATAATGAAATTGCAAAAAAACTTTTTATCAGCAGCACAACAGTAGATACGCATCGTAAAAATTTGCTGGCAAAGTTTGAATGTAAAAATGTAGCATCGCTGATTAAGGCCGCCATGCAATTGAATATGATTTGAATGTATTGGTTTGGTTTTATCCCCAAAACTTATCCGTGTTTACACTAATTGCACCCCTCTCTTTTTACCGCTGTCGGTCTTCAATAGTTATAAAGTATCGCCGTCACATGGTTTTTAACCGATGGCGATTGATTGACGGCTACGTACCAAATTTTTTAATAATTTCCTTTCCTAATATCCACACCTGCCTAAATTATAATTAATAAAATTGTAGCTTTATTTACTTGGCTATTCATCGTTGGTAAAAATACCAGGCAATTGCGAAGATGTGAGAGAAGATTGTAGCGAAGAGTAGCAAAGACAAAAAAATGATCTTTATTAAAAATAATAAATGTGAAAACACTCAGTCAAGGTGAAACTTTTTTTGTGCAAACCGATGAAGTTGCCTGGAAGCCATCTACCTTTGCAAATGGTTTATCTGTAAAAGATATTTCCACAACTGGTGGATTGGAAATGCAATTCGTACGCATGGAGGCAGGCGCAAAAATTCCTGCGCATACACATGAACTGCCAGAGTTCATTTACATTTTAGAAGGCGAATTAATTATTGCGGATAAAGTGCTTACCACAGGCTGTGTCAGCATCTCGGCTCCGGGTTCTCAGCATTTGGATGTGCATACAGTGCATGGGTGCACATTCCTCCTTGTTGATAAGCCGGTCTAAAAAATACCAGTAGCTTTATTTACTTAGCTAATCATCGTTGGTGAAAAATATCAGGCCATGGCAAAGACGGGAGAGTAGATTACAACGAAGACTGGCAAAAGCAAAGGCTGAACATTCGATGAATACTACACCTGCTGCTATATTGGCTCATTAGCAGAAACCTAAAACGACCCGACGAACAAAGTTCATTTAAACAATTTAGACTCTTTATTGTATTTGCCTTTATATTCCAACGGAGACATTCCGGTGTGTTTTCTGAAGACTTCTCTAAATGCTTTTACATCCGAGTAGCCAACTTCATACATCACTTCATTTATAGTTTTGCGGTTTGTTTCAAAAGATTTTTTTGCAACTTCTACTTTTACTCTTTGTAAATATTCTATTGGCGTATTTCCCGTAGCTTTAATAAATCTTCTATCAAAGTTTCTTCTTCCAACATTAAACCTGGACGACAAATTTTCTATACTTATTTTTTGTTCCAAATTGTTTTCCAGGTACTCTTGTGCATTTTTCACAACTTCATCACTATGCGTTTTTTGACCAGTGAATATTACGAATTCAGACTGTGTAACTCTATCCATCTCAATCTGAAAAACTTTAGAACAGTAAATGGCTGTTTGTCTGTCGTAATATTTTTCAACGAGATAAATCATCAAATTTAAGAACGAATATGCCCCACCATTAGTGTAAATTCCATTTTCGTCTGTAATTAATTTATCTATCTGTAAATTGACCTTTGGAAACTTTGTTCTAAAGTTTTCAGTAACTGACCAATGGGTAGAACAGCTTTTTCCATCAAGAATCCCGGTTGCCGCAAGCATAAATGCACCCGTACAAATAGTGGCGATTTCTGCACCGTTTTTGTATTGTTTTTCAAGCCATTCAAGCAACAGATTATTTCCTGCTAAAGCCATTTCATAATTATGATTTAATGAAGGGATTATTATGAGATCGGTGTTATTTACTGATGCTATATTAGTGTGTGGCTTTACTGTAAACAAACCATCGTTAAATTCTATTTTTTCGGAAATACCTGCTAACTGAATTCTAAACATTTCCTTTTTCCCGGCTGCTGTCCAATACAGATTCGCTTTGCTAAATATTTCATAAGCGCCACTAATACTACTTAAGTTATTTTCTCCATTTGGAACTATGATAGTTAAGTGCTTCATTGTTTTTCTGCAAATATATTTAATTTAAATGTCCAGATCAACCCATTAAAACGTCTAATTAACAACCCATAAAAGAAAAATACAGACAGTACATTTGTATTATGATCATCTAAAAAAAATAAAAATGGCAAAAATGACGGTTATCTACAAAATACCAAAGGATAAAGATTTTTTTGAAAAACATTATTTTGAGGTACACATTCCATCAGCAAAACAATTAATTGGCCTGTTGAAGTACGAAATAAATGATGGCGCAATTGTATCAGCAACAGGACATTCGGAACCTTTTCGAATCGCCAGTTTGTATTTTGAATCTCTGGAAACGATGATGAATGCTTTTCGTTCAGAAATTGGACAGCAATGTGCAGCTGACAGAAAACTTTTAGCAGATAATGATGCCGTTCAAATTTATTTGTATGATACGAAAGAGGTCTAATTATATTCAAAAAAATAATCAATTAAAATAATAAAAATGACAACAACAGATTTAACTCTAAAATTAGTATTTGACAGATGGTATGCGTCCATTAAAAGTTGTGATACTTTACTTGCTAACCTGACTGACGAAATTTTACAAAAAGAAATTGCTCCTGGAAAAAACAGGGGGATTTATTTATTAGGTCATCTTATTGCAGTTCACGATGATATGCTTATTCTTTTAGACATGGGTGAAAAGCTATATCCGGAATTAAATGAACCATTTATAAAATTAGCCGACAGTGTGTCTACTCCAATGCCATCTATAGCAGATTTAAGAGCTTATTGGGCAAAACAAAATGATGTTTTAAAACAAAAATTTGAAAACTTGAAATCAGAAGAATGGTTTGAAAAACATACAGCTGTTTCAGAAGAAGATTTCGCAAAAGAACCATCCCGTAATAAGTTAAACATCATTATTACCAGGACGTCTCACTTACAATACCATATTGGGCAATTGGTTTTACTTAAATAAATTAAAGAAAATAAAAATGACAACATCAAATTATACAGCAACCATTTTGGTTGAAAATTCAGCTGAAGAAGTTTTTAATGCAATTAATAATGTTCGGGGCTGGTGGAGCGAAGAAATAGAAGGTAATACGCACCAATTAAATGGCGAATGGACCTATCATTATCAAGATGTTCATGTTTGTAAACTGAAAATAATTGAGTTTGTTCCAAACCAAAAAGTTGTTTGGCAAGTAATGGAAAACCATTTTAGTTTTACTAAAAACAAAGATGAATGGACAGGAAATAAAATAGTTTTTGAAATAGATGAAAACGAAAATAAAACACAAATCAATTTTACCCAAATAGGTTTAGTACCCGATTATGAGTGTTACGATATTTGCGAAAATGCCTGGAATACTTACATTCAAAAAAGTCTATTTAGTCTGATAAAAACAGGAATAGGTCAACCTAATGGCAAAGACCAGCCTCAAACAGAAGATGAAAAAGCTTTGACTTCAAACAATTTCACTTCTACGTTTTTTGTCAATCAAAAGCCTTTGGAAGTTTTTAACGCAATCAACAATGTTCGTGCTTGGTGGCAAGGAGAAATACACGGAAATACTGAAAACCTGGATGATGAATTTTCCTATCAAATGAAAGATGTTCACTATTCTAAACAAAAAATAGTAGAATCCATTCCAAATAAAAAAATAGTTTGGCTAATTACCGATAGCAAACTAAAATTTGATAATTCATCAGAGTGGACAGGAACAAAAATTTTATTTGAAATAGCCGAAATAAATAACAAAACACAAGTCCGATTTACACATATTGGTTTAGTCCCAACTTTTGAATGTTATGGTGGCTGTTCCTGGGCTTGGGGAGAACTGATGCAGCAAAGTTTACACAGTTTAATCACTACAGGTAAAGGGATTGATGTTTTTGGTTAAAATAAGAGTATTTGCAAACATTGGGAATTGCCGCAGCCTTATGTACCCACGAGACTTTTACTATGATTTTTTTTTAAATTTCCCCGTTATAGGTCTTCAATAATTATATAGCACCGTCGCTTGTTTTTAACCAACGGCGATTTGCGACCCGACTGTTATCGGATATCTATTCATCATTGGTGAAAAACAACAGGGCAATGGTAAAGATGGGAGAGAAGATTGAAGCGAAGAACGATGGATGCAATAAACATACTTACTTCATTTCCCGACAACTTCACAAATTATTTAAACCCGTATATGAAATATGATAATTTAAATAAGGTTATTATCCTGTCCGCCCTTTATTTATGTTTTTTACTTTTAGCTGTAACAAAAAACTACAGTGAACCTTAGCAAAATCTTGGTCTGCCCCAGATTTCACCTGCCTGAAGATACCGCCGGAGGCTTTGTATTTATTTACGAAAAAAATTTTAGTAAAAATTCAACTAACGATACGGATACTTGTAGTTCAACAGAAACAACTCTATTATTTCTCAAAATATTTGTACCAATATCCGATACTTCCTAATTCAAGCCAACAGCATTTAGAAAGTCATTTTTTTTTCTTCTCGATACATCTACATATATGCCGTTTTGCATTTCTATCTGGCCGCCATCTCCTTTGATATACCGTTTAATGTAATTCAGGTTAATGAGGTGAGAATGGTGCGTACGAAAAAAAATATTTGTTGGGAGTATTTCTTCAAAATCCTTCAGTGTTTTACTTGCTATTAGCTTGGGAGCATTTGTAAAATATATTGTCGTATAATTCCTGTTAGCTTCAAGGTGAATGATATCACCGATGCTAAAAAACAATAATCCTTCCAGGGTTGGAATGGCTATTTTATTTAAACCTGCGTTCCCATGTAGGTTTTGGTCAAGTACCTCCAGCTTTTTTTCCGTATTGCTATTTTGAGTATTACTTTTTTCAACAGCTAGTTGCAGTTCTTCTATGTCTATCGGTTTCAACAAATAATCAAAAGCTGCAAACTTAATTGCTTTGATGGCATATTGATCATAAGCTGTTGTAAATATAAGATTGAAGTTTTTTTGTTTTAACTTCTGTAACATATCGAAACCATTCATCCTTGGCATTTCTATATCGAGAAATACAATATCTGGTTGGTACTTTTCAATAATTCTAATGCCGTCTTCACCATTGTCTGCTTCAGCAAGTAAGTGTACATCCGTGCAGTAGTCCTGTAGTTTTTGCCGTAGGGCCATGCGGCCCTTCATTTCATCATCAATAATAATTACTGTTTTCATTCTTCAATTTTTAAAGATACTTCCACCCGGGTTCCTGCCGGTTTTCCTTTTTCAAATAGATCAATAATTTCTACTGATGCGTTTTTCTCATTATTAAAAAGCCTCACTCTTTCATTGCTCATATCTATTCCATAGGAAACACTTTCTTTCTGTACATTTCTATTTTCAGTATTTCTTCCAACTCCGTTATCAGTAATAACATACTTAATATAATTTAACTTTCGGTTTACTTTAATGTTCAATTTTCCTTCATTATCATTCCGGTAGCGTAAGCCATGCAGTATGGCATTTTCTACAAAGGGCTGTATGATAAGTGGCGGCACTTTATAGTCATCCTGTAACAGCTCCTCGTCCGCTTCAATAGATATTGTAAACTTATTCTCGTGTCTGAATTTTTCCAGTTCAACATATAGTTGTAATGTTTCCAAATCTTTAGAAATTGATACCGTATTCTTTTTTGAACTATCTAAAATATTTCTAAGAAGTTTGGCAAATTTATTCAGATAGATGGTAGCGTGATATTTGTCGTTGCTTTGAATGAGCGCATCTATGCTATTAATGCAGTTGAAGATAAAGTGTGGATTCATTTGGCTGCGAAGTGCTTCCAGCTTTGCTTTGGAGAGTTGCTCATTGATGCTGTATAATTCAATTCGGGAAGAGTTAATGATCTGTTCCAGTTCCATTTCATTTTTATATTTTTCAGCATTGAGTTGTTGCAACTTTAATTTTTCTTCCTCTACAGCCCTGAAACTTTTCAGCCTCCATCTCACAAAAATATAAATGAAGGATGCAATGCACAATACCATTAAAGAAATAAACCACCCTTTTTTCCAAAAAGGCGGTGTAATATTAAAGTGAAAACTTGCATTATGAGAATAGGATCCACCGTTTCTTCCTCTGGCTTTTATCCTAAAAGTATATTCACCTGGGGGCAATTTGGAATAACGTATACTATGTTGTTTTCCTGCAAATACCCAATCTCTTTCCAGGCCTTCCAGCATATAGTAGTATTCCACAGCACCCGGAGAAATAAAGTCCAATACAGAGAAATTGAATGTAAACACATTTTGTTCGTAGTTGAATTTTTGGATTTTATCCCTGGAATTATTTTCGATTAGTATGGTATCATTAATAAAAATATCATTTATGATTACGGGATAACTATAAGAGGGATTAATAGCAGAAGGATTAAAACAAATAAAATTGTTATCAGCGACAGTAGCAATTTCTCCTCCAGGAAGAACAGCAATACTTTGCTGAAATTTTGAAAATGGTAATCCACTCTGCTGGTTATATAATCCCTTCCACATACCATCCGGTCCGATATGTCCGATACCGTTTATTGAGGTAAACCATACTCCGCCTTTTTCGTCAGCAGCCACACCATATATATTGTCATCGGGCAGGCCGGAAAATACATCATAGTTAGTAAATCCTTTATCAGACGTAAGTGATGTTTTATATTTTGCCAGGCCGCCTTCGAATGTGGCAACCCAAATATCTCCTTTGCCATCAGGTACAATATCATTGATGACATATGAATGCAAAGCAGTTTTGCTCTTATTATTTGTTTCTATAAGTTCAAACTTATTTTTATTAAAATCATACCTGATCAACCCATATCCGGATGTACCAATCCACATACAATTGTTTTGCAAATCTGAAACCAGGCAACGGGTTGCATTCTGGTGAATATCCTCTTTTGACGGCACCGATATTTGTTTAGTTTTAGGATTGTATATAAATAATTCGCTAAGCATGTTAGTCACCCAGTAGTTACCCAAAGGATCGATAGCCATATTAGTAATAATGCAATTATTGTAAGGCGGGGGAAACCTTATTTTACCCCATTCCTTCAATCGGTAATTAAAGATTAATAACGAACCAACCGAGAGGAGAAAAGTAGAATCTGAATTATGGTCATAAAATGCGTAACAAGTGTCATACCTGTATGCGACTGGCTTTTGCAGGCTGGTTATCTTTCCGGTGAAGTTATCGGCCACAAAAATTGTATTGTCTTTCCATGAAGCAACGAACCATTCGTTGCCATTAGAATAATAGATAAAATTTTTAAATGATAAGTTAGGGCCAACAGAAAGATTGTTTGGAAAAGACAGGTTGAGATTATTATTTAAAACAGGAATAAATTTACTGATACCGTTCATCGTACCCACCCATGTTATGTGCTGCCTGTCTGTATAAACTACATTTACTTTACCGGGTAATAAATTATTTTCTTTCCCGGTATTTCCTGATAAAAAATAAAGTACTTCATTCTTATCGTTAATTACTGCCAGCCCTTCTGCTGCAGGAACAAAGAGTAGGTTTTCATCAATGTGATAGGGTGGAATAGATTTTCCGGTATGTTTATTTCTTTGTAGAGAAACTGCTGTAATAATTTTTTTTGAAGGATCCAAACTGTATAAAATATTTTTCTGATCGATACAGTAGAGTTGATTGATCCGCTCATCAAAATAGAAGAATGTAATCTCACTAAGTGATATCGCTGCCTGCAAGGCAAATTTGCCTGTTTGTTTATTAAAACTAAAAATACCATCTGTGGTTGCCAACCAAAGTTCCGTAGAAGATTTTGGAAGTATACGAAAAACCGAATGATAACTGGATTGGGTTTCTATATTATTCTTATTTAGATACGCTCTGAAATCATAATAGTAAAATTTTTTTTTAACCGGGTTGTAATGACAAAATTCCTTTGCATCTGCGGCTATCCATACACTGGTATCGTTATCAGGATAAGCATCCCACACCAGATCGTTGGGTATGGTATTGGTGTTTGCTTCATCTTCTGTCGGAATAAAAATTTCCGTTGTGTCAGCAATCACATCAATCCTGTTTAAACCTTTGCGGGTACATACCCACATATTTCCTTTGGTATCCTGCTGTATATCCGTAATAAAACTATTGGATAAATAATTTTTTTTCTGCTGCGATGGTTTATAAATTTTCCAGCTGTTGCCGTTATACATGTTCAATCCGCTTTCGGTACCAATCCACATATACCCCGTTTTATCTTTAAAAAAACAAGTAACCCTGTTGTTACTTAAACCATCTTTTTCTGTAAGGTTACTAAAGTAAGCCTGTTGCTGTGCATTTACAGGTTGTACTAAAAATGTAGATAAAAAAAGCAGTAAGGCATTTATGCAAATCCTCATTATTTCAAGTTAATTCAGATAATAAAGTTGAATCTCCTTCATAAATTTACATTATAATATTACGAAAGGAACAATTTTAGAATGAGTAAAGTAAAACAAGATTCATGTTACTTCTTAATTTCTAAAGGCGTTCCCACTATCTCCATTTCATTATCTGAGAAAATGGTTGCCATCTCTTGTTTGGTTGGTTCGTGATCTAAAGCTGCTACCGTCACAAAAAATTCTTCCATTTTTCCTGCCGGCTGAAATATAACTTCCATTTTGCCAAATTCAGAAACCTGCGTCCAGGCATGTGGAATTTTTTGCGGCAAAAAAATAGAGTCACCGGCGGATAAATGAAATTCATCATCGCCTACTTTAAAAAAATAATTACCCTCTAATACATAAAATATTTCGTTTTGAAAATGATGCACATGTAATGGAGTGCCCTTGCCTTGCGAAAGGGAGGTTTGTTCAAATACAGCTATTCCTCCGTTTGAATCGCTGCCTGAAATTTTTAAATCCAGCACGTTGGCATTTACTCCTTTTAATTTTATATGTCCATGTATCCTCCCTTCGCCTGCTGGTATTTTAAATCCTTTATCCAAACTCATAGATATATTTTTATTTTTTGCCAACAGATGTAGAGGTGTGGCCATTGCGGCAATGATCGCTGTAATGAATTGGTTTCGTTTCATATTTGATTTTTTTAATAAAGCTATGTGTTTATTGCCTGGCGTGCATTAAGCAGGGAAGATCAAGACAAATAAAAAATTGTTTTCATTGTTGAAGAACTTATAATTTTATTTGGGTCCGTATTTCTTACAAGTATATCCCTTTTAATAGCCGGGGTTCTGTATCAACTTTTTATTTTTAGCTAATTCTGAAACACTGATGGGCAGGTAATACATTTTATCATTCCATACCCTGTTTTCCTGGCTGTTATCTACAACCGGGCTGTAAGTGTAACTATAGGTGTTTTGATCATATCGGTAAGGCTTAAAAGCGAAAGCTCCCGGTTTTAATTTTGCTGTTACTTTTATATAAGTAAGGCTACGTCCCAATACAGCAGGTGCAATCATCCAGCGCCTGGCATCGTGATAGCGATGTTCTTCAAAAGCCAATTCTATCCGCCGCTCGTTTCTCAAAGAAGCACGTGTCACATAAAAATTTGCAGGCATGCCCGCCCGGAAGCGCACTTTATTGATCCATGCTTTCGCATCTTCATCCTGCCCCAACTCAAAACTTGCTTCTGCATAATTTAAAACGATTTCGGTCATTCTTATAAATGGCCAGGGGTAAAATTGCCTGTCGGTTTGGTCTATTATTGAAAAAGAGGGATCAGTAAATTTTCGCATATAATATCCCGTCCAGCTTCCGTTTTGGCCATCAATGCTGCTTTGTCTTGTATCCAGTCCGGCTATCATTCCTGACCCCGTTTCGTATTCGCCTGTTTGTATACTATTTGCAGGATCTGAATTTACGCCCACCAAATCACGTGGTTTCCATGGAGCACCATCATACAAAATAGATGCATAAAAGCGGGGATCCCTATTTACAAAAGGATTTGCTTTATTTAAAGGATTTGTCCAGCTAAATTTCGATCCATCTATCATATCATAATCATCTGCCAACAAACCGGTGGGTGTATTATTTGCCTTATTATGATAACCATTTGGGCCATTGTACAAACCAACATGATTTGCTGGTTCATCTTTATCAAAAGAAAAATATTTTGCAAAAATTAATTCCTGGTTCAGGGTACTTGTTATAAGGAATTTACCTCCGCTGGAAATTGCCAGTGAGTTAAAAATTGCGTTTTCTTTTGAAGCCGGCGTGGAAAGATTAAGCATATAACCGCCATAACCAGCATTGAGCACAGCGTAAGCAGCTTTTTGAGCTGCCTGCAAACGGGCACTGCGAGTACCGGTAGTATAACATATAAGAGAATCATTTGGAAATGAAGCAATCAATGACGACATGGACGAGGCTCTGGAGAGATCATGCAGATCACTTGCTGCATACAACAGCACACGAGATTTTAGTGCCAATGCAGCCAGGCCCGACGCATGTCCCGGAATCATAGGTGCTGCGAATAA
>JBDSIB010000010.1:0-6734 GCA_039918155.1 Ferruginibacter sp. | reverse complement strand
AATCCAGCCGTTGCGGCAGCAAACCATAAGAACCATTACTTGTTTCCATCACGATATTGCTAACATTATTGATGTCAGCAAATACTTTGAACGGAAGTAAAATTTTAAGATGCATTGATTATTTTTTTGTCTGGATCACTGATTAAAGGGATTAAAAGGATTTCACAGAATAACATTTTTACATCCGTGTAATCTGTGCAATCATTTTAATCTGTGATTCAAACTTTTTCTTTCTCCTTTTTCTTTATCTCATCTATTGATCCAATCATGTAAAAAGCACTTTCAGGATAATCTTTAAATTCATCTGCCAATATCCGTTCACATCCATTCAAAGCGTCTTCCAGGCTGACCTGCTTTCCTTTGATGCCGCTGAATTGTTCGGTAGCAAAAAAAGGTTGTGTGAGAAACCTTTCAATGCGTCTTGCCCGGTTTACTATATTGCGATCCTGCACTGATAACTGTTCCATGCCCAGCATAGAAATAATATCTTTTAGTTCTTCGTACTGCGCCAGTGTCTGTCGTAATTTTTGTGCAAGATTATAATGCCTTTCGCCGATGATCCCAGGCGTAGCCATTTTAGAATTCGATTGCAACAGATCAATAGAAGGATATAAACCTTCACTTGCTTTTTTTCTTGATAAAGCAATAGATGCAGACAAATGCGAAAAGGTATGCACCGCAGCAGGATCCGTCAGATCATCCGCAGGAACATACACCGCTTGTATAGATGTGATAGCACCCGTATTTGTATAGGCGATGCGTTCTTCCAGTTCCGACAACTCCGTTCCCATTGTTGGCTGGTAACCCAGGCGTGAAGGCATATTTCCCATCAGGCCAGAGACTTCCATGCCCGCTTGTATAAAACGAAAAATATTATCGATTAGCAACAGCACATCACGGTGTTCTTCATCCCGAAAATATTCCGCCATTGTAAGCGCTGCATGTCCTACACGAAAACGGGCACCCGGTGGTTCATTCATTTGCCCAAAAACCATCACCATATCTTTCAGAAGATCTGCATCTTTCATGGCGTTGTACAATTCGTTTCCTTCCCGGCAACGTTCACCGATTCCGCAAAACATACTCACGCCTTTATTGTGACCAACCATGTTATGGATCATCTCCGTAAGCAGCACTGTTTTACCAACACCTGCACCACCAAACAAGCCGGCTTTGCCGCCACGTTCCAATGGTATTAAAATATCAATGGCTTTAATACCCGTTACAAATACCTCTGATTTGGTAGAGCGGCTTGCCAATGATGGCGGCGACTGATGCACATTGCGTTGCCGCATATTTTTCAACGGCGCAAGATGGTCGATGGTATTGCCAAAAACATCAAACATGCGCCCCAGAATTTCTTTACCTACCGGAACGGTAAGTTCGGTTCCGTTTGTTTCTACCGCCATGCCACGAGCCAGTCCCTGTGTAGGATTTAATGCAATACCACGAACACTGTTGTTATCAAGCTGCGCCAATACTTCAATAGATATTTCTTTATTTTTACCCGAGTGCAATAAAGTATAAACAGGCGGTAAATTATTTTCGAAATGTACATCTACCACACTGCCACGAACAGAAATTATTTTTCCATATTGTAATTTTTCAGCAGGATGTTTTTCTGTTTCGTTCATTATTATGGTTCGATGATCACTTTCAGTGCTTTCTCTTTGCCGGCATTGCCAAACACTTCGTAAGCTTTCATTATCTCATCTAATTTAAAATGATGTGTGATTAATTTATTCGGCTGCAGTTCGCCTGATGATACTGTTTTCAACAGCATGGGCGTTGTGTTTGTATTCACCAACCCCATGGTAATAGTGATGTTTTGTATCCAGAGATTTTGAATCTGCAGCTCAACAGGTTTGCCATGCACACCAACGTTTGCAAGATGACCGCCGGGACGAACAATCTTTTGGCAGATATCAAAACTTGCAGGTATGCCCACCGCTTCAATAGCTACATCAACACCATCTTTTGTTTCAGCCATTATCCTTTTTACTGCATCTTCTTTACCTGAATTGATAGTGTCTGTTGCGCCGAATTTTTTTGCCATCTTCAGACGGTTATCATCCAGGTCGATCATATAAATTTTTGCCGGAGAATAAAATTGAGCTGTAAGCAAAGCCGCCATGCCAATGGGGCCGGCGCCGACAATTGCAATCGTATCTCCCGGCTGAACCTGCCCGGCGATAACGCCAATTTCAAAACCGGTTGGTAAAATATCACTCAACATTACCAATGCTTCTTCATCCGCATTTGGCGGAATTAGATACAAGCTATTATTTGCATGCGGAATGCGGACATACTCCGCCTGTGTGCCATTGATCAAATGACCTAATATCCAGCCTCCATCTTCGCAATGCGAATACAATTGCTTTTTACAATATTCACAACTGCCATCGGATGTGATGCAGGAGATAATAACATGATCACCCTTTTTAAAATTGGTAACGGAAGTTCCCACTTCCTCAATCACACCCACACCTTCATGCCCCAATGTAGTACCCGGCTTTACCGACGGTGTTTTACCATGCAAGATGCCCAGGTCTGTACCGCATATCGTGGTCTTTATAATTCTCACCAAGGCATCCATTGACTTTTCAATAACAGGCTTTGCTATTGTTTTCAGGGAAATTTTGCCGGGACCGTCATACACTAAACCTTTCATGCTGGTGTGGCCGTTTACGGGTGCTTTTGCTTGTGCTTTTTTATTAGCAACTTCTGGTTTATTTTTAACTATCGTTGTCATTTCGTTTACTTTTTGTAGGTCAATAGATGGCACAATAAAATGATTGCAACTACTAAAAAAAAGACTGCCCCATTTTAAAATGATCAGTCATAAGAATTAACAGTTCCGGTATTTGAAAGCCCGCTGGATCCTCTAACATTCCGTGAAGAACGGGCCATCACTGCATCTACTGCGCTGGCTCCTACAGCGGAAGCAACAATGCCGGATGGTTTTTTAGTTGGCTTTGTTTGTTTCGTTTCTGCAACCTTTTCAGGCATTGTATTTTTGGTAGCTTTTTTGGCAACTGCGTTTACCGCAGGTGTTGTTTTACTAACACTGCTGCTGGATGCTACTGTTTTAGTTGACATGTTTTTTATTTTTATTAATTTATAATTAAATTATTTTCATTGAAATTTCACCATCTTTTTTTGCTGACCTATTACTAATTTTAGCTATAAAATCATCCAATACTTTCGGAAGGAACAGCAATACTCTGAGAATAATTAAATTGTGATTCATCAAATAAGGAACCTTCTTCAATACCGGCTTTTGTAATGTTTAAAATGACTTTAGAATTATCCCACTGAATTTCTTTTACTGCGTCGGTTTCAACCAGGTATTTTTTACCACCAAACCAATTGTGTGAATCCACCACGAGGTATTTAATTTTCCAGTTGCTATCATCTACTATAAAATCAGTTACATGTCCAAAATCTCCATCAATAGCATGGATATGGTAACCTGTAACAGTTTTCGTACTTCTTAAATGAAGATCATCATCACTTCCTTTATCATTTCCGTCTGCTTCCTTCAATATCCTTTCATCTATTACGGGAGCATCATTCATCGCTGCCTCTGAGCCGCCCGCATAAAAGCCGCTACCAGCGTACAATGGCCAGGAGTAGTGCCCGTATAATTCGATATCGTACTGTTTAGAAACCGGTTTATCTGTATCAATATCCGGACTGGTTCGTACTTTTTCTTTACTAATATTTACAGAAAGTATACAGGTCTCTTTTTCTTTTTTCAGTAACGCATATGGTGAGATGAGGACTTTGCGATTCAGAAACCAATTTCCTGTTTTAATAATAAGATAACGTATTAACCAGGTATTATCTTCGAAGTAAAACTCATTTAATTCGCCGATCCGGCCATCCGTTGCTTCAATGCTGTAGCCAATTAAACTTTTAATATTTCGCTGCATATAACCTTTTTTACTTTGTAATTGTCCTGTTGATATTATCAATTAAAAATTTCGAACGCCTGTTTTTATAATGTCTTTTGGCAGTGCAACCTTTCTTTAGCCACTCTCTTTAAAATTATTCATCTCCAAAGTTCCTCAAAAAGGAATTTCTTTTCTTACACACATCTTCTTAAAAGTTGTATCATTCACACTTTTTTAGGAACGCTCTTATGTTGAAAGAAATAAAGAGAAGATGCATTAACGATTTGCGGACGTTAGTTACAACCTGAAAATATAGGCGGGAATCATATGATAATAAAGGCTTTACAACAACATGTACTGGCAGTTTATCATCAACGCTATTTATAAAAAGGGTAACAGCGTTATAAACTAAAATGAATGATTGAATGCTTTGGACGGCGCATATAAAAATGGGATATGTTTTGTATCGAGTCAATAACATCCATTACTTAAAGAATAACCACCTTAGGTGTTAAAATCAAGAAATACTTCTCCTTTTTCTTTAAATACAGACAAAAAATCTCACAGTGGGCTTCCATGCAGAAATAGCTATATCCGAATAAAGAGTACATGCTAGAATTTAAAACCTTTCCAGTTTATTATACTCAATAGTTTTTACATTAAATTTTGCATAACTAAAATCTCCTTCTTTCAATCTCCAAGAAACTTCTGCTTCGGTAGGAATGATTACTCTATTTATTTCTTCATATTTACCTGGTTTTATAATCCACGTTTCTAATCTCTTTTCATCCATGTTGCGTTTTGTTTCCATTTGTACAATCTCTCCCTTATCATTAAAATTGATGAAATAAAATAGCGACAAACCATTATAGTTAAAAGTTACTTTTGCAGAAGACCTATCAATGTATGTCCATTGCAAATTTTCAGATGGTAATAGATTTGTTGGAAACCAAATACTCTCTGAAAGCCAGCGCAACAATTCGCTTTCATTATACTGTTGTTTTCCATGAATATCTGCAACATTAATGGTTGATAAAATTGTAGCGATTAATCTTCCTTCATCCGATAAATACATATCCCTGGCTATAAACATGGAGGTTGTTCCTTTCCAGATAAAGCCAGGCTTTTCAGTTGTAAAATATTGCTCACCAGTAATATCTACCCAGTCTTTTTTAAAATCTGTTTTAAATTGCCCATCATGTTTCAGCCTTACATAACTAATGTATGGCTGGCCTTCTTTTAAAACGAGTTTAAAATAGCGCTGTACGGGTTCGGGTAAACCTTCGAGCTGGTAATAGCTGAATTTTTTGTCGGAAATATTTTTTGATTCGGCAAAAAGCTGCTTTACCTGTCGATTAAATTTGATAGATAAATTTATTTTGCCGACTATAAAAGCAATTAAAAGAATTGCTATTAGGCTTAAGATATAAATCATGTACTTTTTTTGAGTTTTATTGTTTATCACTGAATGGTTGCTTTCATTTTTTTTCTAAACAGTATTGTGAGCATAATCATGGACAGCGGAGCAGTTATGCCCCAGGAAAAACCAAGAATATATAATCTTGCTGAAAAGGTTGGATAGAAATATACAAAGGCAATTAAAGGAGTGGCAAGTGCATTAGCTAAGAAAGAAATTCTAACCCATTTTTGAAATCCCTGTTTCTCAAAGACAGGTATAGCAAATAGAGTTGCAAAACCCATACATATATAGCCTATCGCATCAAAATCCCAAAAAAGGGAGTGAGGTGTTTGTTTAAGAACCTTAACCTCTTGTAAAGCACCTTTCAACTGCATGGGAATTACTGTTGCAAGTTGAACAACATAATTTGAAGTAACAAACACGGCGTACATGATTGAAAAAATTAGAGCGGCATGGCTGTAAATTTTTTTATCTTCTGATGTTATATAATAGAGGGCAAGTATTTCAAGAACAAAAGGAATTACAATACAAAGAGAAGTTACATAGATCAGCATTTCATCTAATGGGAAACTAATAACTCCAACCACCTGCAATAATTGAACGACACAAAATGCCAGTGTTGAAGTAAAGGAAACCAGCCCTGACCAAAAGCCAATTTTATAGATTGTTTTATTCATTTTGTTATTTGTTCATTATGGTTTCTTTTATATAAATTTCTTACCTGCGGCAGTAATGCAACAAAAATGATAACAACCGCAAGCAACATATAAAAGGTATGTAACCAGCTAACGGCATTAAGCAAAACCATTTCTATCTGTATCCAAAAAATAAGAATGAAGGCAATATAAATGCTGTAAGTCCATGCCCAGTGCATGTCATTGAAGAAATTGAATTGTTCTGCAAGTTTTGATATTGGCTTTTTAAGCAATGCCATTATTAAAAGCATTGGAATTATACCAAGTACCAAAAACAAAATAATACCGGGGATTAAAAAATTATTAAATGGCGATAGGTTTAACATGGACAGTGGCATACCTATTAATTTGCCTGATGGTGAAATAATTAAAATAGCACCACCGCCAATCGCTCCTAAACTGAGAAATGCTAACAAGGAAATAAGAATGTTTTTGGCTGATTTTGTTTTCATTATTGGTTTATTGATTTTTAGACTAATAAGACAATAATTATTGCCAAAAGAATTTTCAAATTACCCATATGCAATAGAAGATTTGGCACATGGCTGACACTCTCCTTTCTAAGTTAAAGACATATTGAGTCATCTTGCAAATACAGCAACGCAAATCGTCGGCAAAAATATGCATCTGCAGTAAGCTTAAGCGTACATGAAAATTACACTCATACTTCATCCCTTCTTCGTTCATAGTCACCCATAGCTTCCTCAACCGCATCTCCGGCAT
>JBDSIB010000009.1:0-35967 GCA_039918155.1 Ferruginibacter sp. | reverse complement strand
TACCACCAGTACCACCAGTACCACCAGTACCACCAGTTAGATCAGCTATTTAATAAAATAACATAACAGCATAAAAAAATGCCACTTTTAAAAGCGGCATTTTTTATAAATATCTTTTTAGAAAATTACACTGCAAAACTTTCTCCACATCCACAACTACGGCTGGCATTGGGGTTATTAAAATAAAAACCTTTGCCGTTTAATCCATCACTGAATTCCAGTTCAGTATTTACGAGGTATAAAAAACTTTTAAGATCAGTAACAATTTTCACACCCTTATCTTCAAACACCTGGTCCATCGGCTTCTCCTCGTTATCAAAATCCATTTTATAACTCAGTCCGCTACAGCCGCCACCTACTACGCCTACACGAAGAAAGTAAGACGCATCTTCTGCCACGCCGGAATCTTTCATCAAAGAGATGACTTTTTCCTTTGCTTTATCGCTGATATATATGCTGTTGTCTGTCATACTGCTGTCTCCGCCGGCTGGCGGAGAACTTAGATTGTTAATTAATAATTTTAATAAAACTTCTTTTGGTGAAAACCATCTCCTCCATTATCAGTTCCCCCTTTAGGGGGCCGGAGGGGGGTTTTTTAATGAACTACACTCTCTTCAAACTTAATGGCTTCCATACCATTTTTCTGGCGGTAGTCATTAATAGCTGCTTTTATAGCATCTTCTGCCAATACAGAACAGTGAATTTTTACCGGAGGTAAATTTAATTCTTCCACAATATCCATATTGTCAATTTTCAATGCTTCGTCTACACTTTTACCTTTAAGCCACTCTGTAGCCAAAGATGAAGAGGCAATAGCAGAGCCGCAGCCAAAGGTTTTAAATTTTGCATCGGTTATCATTCCGGTAGCATCATCCACCTCAATCTGAAGACGCATAACGTCACCACATTCCGGTGCACCAACCAAACCGGTACCAACATTTTTGCTTGCCTTATCAAGTGTGCCCACGTTTTTTGGGTTCTGATAATGATCTATAACTTTGTCTGAGTATGCCATGATTTTAAGTTTATAAAGTTTATATTATTGATAAAGCTATTTACTTTTTACTCTATCAACTAATTACTGTTTTAGTGTGCTGCCCACTCAATCTTATCCAAATCTACTCCTTCTTTATACATTTCCCACAGCGGGCTCATTTCTCTTAATTTTATTACTGTTTCGCTGATGGCTTTTACAGTATAATCTATTTCTTCTTCTGTAGTAAAACGGCTTAAGCCAAAACGCAATGAACTATGTGCAAGATCATCTCCAAGGCCTAAAGCTTTTAAAACATAACTTGGTTCCAGCGAAGCTGAAGTACAAGCTGAACCTGAACTTAAAGCAATATTTTTATTAAAGCCCATCAGCAAACCCTCACCTTCTACATGCTTGAAAGAAATATTTGTCACATGCGGTAAACGATGTTCCCGGCTGCCATTTACATAAGCTTCTTCCAAAAGCATTAAAGCAGTTTCCAGTTTATCACGCAATTTGCTGATGCGTTTTGTATCTGCTTCCATATCCAGCATACATAATTCACATGCTTTACCAAAACCAACAATACCGGGTACATTCAAAGTTCCGCTACGCATTCCTCTTTCGTGGCCACCGCCATCCATCTGTGCAGTAACTTTTACCCTTGGATTTTTACGACGAACATATAATGCACCAACACCTTTAGGGCCATACATTTTATGTGCAGTAAAGGCCATCAGGTCAATACCATCTTTATTTACATCTACCGGTACTTTACCTACAGCTTGTGTTGCATCTGAAAAAACAAGCACACCATTTTTACGGGCAATTTCACTGATCTCTTTTACAGGCTGTATTGTTCCAATTTCATTGTTTGCATACATTATTGCAATAAGAATAGTAGTAGGCTTTATTGCCGCTTCCAGTTCTTTCAAATCAATCAGACCTTCACGGTTTACCTGCAAATAGGTCACTTCACCACCAATTTTTTCTATATGCTTACAGGTATCTAAAACTGCTTTATGCTCAGTTGTAGCTGTAATAATATGATTTCCTTTGCTGGCGTACATTTCATAAACACCTTTTATTCCAAGGTTATCCGCTTCTGTAGCGCCAGAGGTGAAAATAATTTCTTTCGGATCAGCACCAATCAGTTTTGCAACCTGCTCACGGGCATAATCAACAGCTTCTTCCGCTTCCCAACCAAACGGGTGGTTACGGCTGGCAGCATTTCCAAAATGTTGCAGAAAAAATGGGGTCATTGCTTCCAACACTCTTGGATCCATCGGTGTAGTCGCATTATTATCTAAGTAAATCGGCAGTTTCAACATAATCTTCAATATAAATTTATTAGGACAAAATTACTGCAAAAGGTTCTATTTTAGCAATCAAACTGTTATACCCTGTCATTTTATCCTTATTTCGTAAACAAATGCCACTTAAAAAAGATTTATGCTAAAAGTAGAACATATAGGTATTGCTGTAAAGGATTTTGCAAATGCCGTTCCGTTGTTTGAAAAACTGCTGAATAGTCAGTGTTACAAGACAGAAACTGTGGAAAGCGAACAGGTGAGTACCGCTTTTTTTAAGCAGGGAGACACCAAAATAGAATTAGTACAAAGTTTACATGAGGATGGGGTCATTTCCCGGTTTATAGAAAAGAAGGGGGAAGGAATTCACCATATCGCATTCGCAGTGGAAGATATCTATTCAGAAATGGAAAGATTGAAAGGAGAAGGGTTTGTTTTGCTAAACGAAACTCCTAAAAATGGTGCCGATAATAAATTGGTTTGCTTTTTACACCCTAAAAATACCAATGGAGTTTTAGTGGAGTTGTGCCAGGCTATAGAAAAATGATTTTACGGCTAAATCAGCTTTGCCATAATAGCGATCTTAATAAGTGCGGCAGTATTTTTTACAGCAAATTTTTTCAACATATTTTTTCGATGAGAATCCACTGTGGTTACATCTAAAAAAAGTTTACTGGCTATTTCCGGGTTTGTCAAGCCATCGCCTATCAACTCTAAAATTTCTTTTTCTCTTCTTGTTAATGATGGCAGGTCATTTTGTGGTTGGCGCATCGCAAATGCCGCAGAGTGACTATAAAAAACATATCCCTTTGCCGCAGTTTTTATAGCATCAATAATTTCATGCTTTGCAGCATCTTTCAGCACATAACCACTGGCGCCATTTTCCATCATTTTTTTTATAATGCCTGGCTGATTATTTATGGTTAAAGCCACAATAAAAATATTTGGATATTTTTCTTTTACTTCTTTACAAAGACTTATACCGTCTGTATCTGGCAAATTAATATCCATTAAAATAATATCTGGTTGCTGATGTGTCAGCAGTTTCATCAGGTCTGCGCCGGTGGTGCAGGTGCCGCCACAATTCATCTCTTCATTTTCTGCCAGCATTGATTGCATGCCGGCAATTACCAACGGATGATCTTCTACTAAAAAAACATTTATCATGCTAATGGAATTTCAATGTAAACAGAAGTGCCTTTCTTTAATTGTGACTGTATATCAATCGTACCTTTTAAAAAATCAACCCGGCTTTGCAAATTTTTATAACCGATGCCGGAAGCATTTTCTAAAAGCGTTTTATCAAAACCGTTACCATCATCTTCTACTGTAATATTTAATTTATTCTCATTATAGATCAGTTGGACATCCGCAGTTTGGGCGTTAGCGTGTTTAATAGCATTATTTATCAGCTCCTGGATGATGCGATAGACCGTGATCTTTGTACTGTTTTCCAATGTCAGATCTTCCGTACCAAAATTTTGATACGATACTTTTAAAGCACCGCTTTGTGTAACCTGCATGCAATAATCCTGCAAGGCTTCACTAAGTGATAATTTCATCAAAGTTTCCGGCATCATATTGTGTGCAACCCGGCGTAGTTCTTTTATGGATTGATCCAGCATATCCATAGTTCTTTCAAATGCTGCTGCATTTTCCGGCGTGATGATTAAATTTTGTTTCATATTTCCTAATGAATATTTTGTACTTGATAAAATGCCGCCCAGCCCATCATGCAGATCTTTTGCAAGTCTCGTTCGCTCCTCTTCCTGCCCTTGTACAATAGCCTGGGTTGCTGTTAATAATTTTTCGTTTTCTAACTCCGTAATTTTTTGCTGTTGTAATATTTTTTTCTGTTGAGAATAACGGTAGTAAAAAAAAGCTATCGCAAAAAGTAAAATCAATGAACCAATCAGCCAATAAATAGTCTGTTTCTTTTGAGCCAGTTCCAGTTGTTGTATTTTTTTTTCTTTGGCAAGATTATCTATTTCTATTTGCTTTTTTCCCAGAGAATATTTTGCATCAAGTTCCAACGTATTTTTTATAATTTTATTCGACAATATGATGTTTTCTACAGAATCGCTGAGGGCCGAATAATTATAAAATGAACTCATATTGCCAAGGCCAAATTCTACCAGGCTTAAATTTTTGTAACCGTCCCGTAATGCATCATTTATATGTTTATCTTTTGCAATCGCAACTCCTTTTTGTGCAAATATTTTAGCCTGTTCATAACTTTTTTGATTTAAATAAAACAATGATTTAAAAAGATTTGCCTGGGCAGACCCTTCCGCACTTCCAATGCTTTGTGCGGCCAATAATGCCTCGTCTGCAGCGCCAGACATTAAAGAAAAACGTTGTGTTTTGAAATAGATTTCACAATTATCAATGAGGCAAGCAGTTTTGGTCCAATTGTCATTTGTCAGATCACTTAATGCAATTGCCTTGTTGGATAAAAGCAACGCAGAATCAAATTTCCTTAATCCCAATAAGGCAGTAGAAGTGTTATTAAATCCTTCTTTCAATATGGCTGTATCTTCTATTTGCTGTGCTACTGCAATAGCTTTTAATCCATAATCATAAGCCTTTTTATTAAAATCCATATCGGAGTAAATGCCTGAAAGATTTGCATACAATAACCCAACTGAACCGTTTTCTTTTGATTGCTCAAAAACAGTCACAGCCTTTAAAAAATATTCAATACACTTTTCAAAGTTTTTAATATTGTAATAACTGCCACCAGTGTTATTATAGGCAATACCAAGATAGTGAGAGTCATTTAACTTTTTTGCTATGTCAATTGATTGCAGGTTCAATGCAAGGCTGCTGTCAAACTTACTTTGAATATTCAGTACTGCTGTTATGTTAGAAATATATTTAAAAGTACCCCGGAGATATTGCAATTTTTTACTGAGGTTACCTGCAAGGCTGTAATAATAACCGGCAGAATCCGGATTGTTTTGTTCTAAATTATTGCCAATCTTTATTAGCAATAAGACCTTATTAGTATCCTCTTTAGCAGATTTTAATTCCTGCATCAGCCCATCGTCCTTTGAGAATTTTAATGTTTGCCCAAAAGCATTCTGCAGTAAAACAACAGCCGTTAATAGCAATAAACATTTTTTTAAATACATGCTGTTCTTTTTAGTAATGTAAAATTGAGTTTTTCTCTTTTCTAAAAAATTCCCCTTTTTAAGGGAATTAATTCATTGGACACGCATGATACATTTGTTCCATCAATAAGGCCGACCATCTTTTCCAACAGATTGATAGAACCGATAAGTTGCTAGCCAAATGAAAAGCGAACACAATAAACAAAAAATAAAATCACATTTTAGCAAAAAATAAAAAAAATGAAAAAGCTATTTACCATTCTTTTTGCAACATCACTAATAAGTGTAGGCAGTTATGGCCAATTCTTAAAAAAATTAGAAGATAAGATAAAAGACAAGACCAACCAACGGATTGACCAAAAAACTGATAAAGCAGTTGACAAGAGTCTTGATAAAGTAGATGATGCTGCAACCATCAAACCCGGCAGTTCCAATGCACCTACCAACAAAACTTCTACAAATACAAGTGCTGGAGCATCGGCTAATAGAGATACTGCACAAACGCCTACAGCAGCAGACTTTAAAACATACAGCAACTATGATTTTGTTCCTGGCAATAAAATTTTATTTGAAGATAATTTTGTAACAGATGCTGATGGTGAATTTCCTGCTCACTGGGAGCTTCAAGGCGGACAGGGAGTAATAAATCAGTATTATGGAAAGCCGACATTACTCATTACTGATGGTAACGCCGGTTGGGTAATGCCCCGTATGAAAACGAAAAGATACCTTAACAAAGAATGGACGCTTGAATTTGATACCTACCGTAATCCAGCTGCTTACCCAATAAAAATTTACCTGGAAGATGACTCACATCATGACATCGGACATATAGATATTAATAATGCCGATATCACTGTCAATTTTTCGGATGCAAATGGAGATAAATTTCTAACCGGCAATTATCCTGAATCTCTGAGAGAAGAAAACTTTTTTAATAAATGGCACCACATCGCTATAGCTTGTAAAAACAAGCAAGTAAAAGTGTATGTAGATCAGGTAAGGGCAGTTGTGGTTCCGGATATTTATATTAATATCGCAGCAATAGGCATAGGAGGAATTGGTGGTACTGATGGACCCCTTGCGATGACCAACGCTCGGATTGCTGATGGCGCCGGTATGAACATGCTGGGCAAAAAATTCACTGATACAAAGATCATCACCCACGGTATCAACTTCGATGTGAACAAAGCAATCATTAAACCTGAAAGCATGGGCACTTTAAATGGTATTGTGCAAATTTTAAAAGACAATCCTGAAATAAAATTTGAAGTAGGTGGCTATACAGACAGCGATGGTGATGATGCCAGCAATCTAAAATTATCGCAGGCCCGGGCAGATGCAGTGCGTATTCAATTAGTGAGTATGGGAGTTGACGGCGGAAGACTGACAGCAAAAGGCTATGGCGAAACAAAACCAATAAGCGATAATACTTTACCAGAAGGAAAAGCTAATAACAGAAGAGTGGAATTTGTAAAAAAATAATCGGCTTACACTCTAAAATAATACAGGTTTCTGCATGCGCAAATCTTAATTATGTCTTGTAAGTGATAAAGAATTGCCGACCCAAAAAAGTGTTAGTACAACAATAATTAATTCTAAAAAAATGAAAAAGAAACTTTCTATTTTATTGCTTCTTCCAATCGCATTTGCCATGCAAGCCTCTGCACAAATAAAGCAAAGTACCATTCTAAAACAAGGGCTTCCAGTAGCAGCGCCAATCGATAAAATCGTTAGCATTGAGGTATCGCTTGATAGCACTACCAATTCGGGCACCAGCCAAATGGGCCATTATAAGGCAGTAGTCAAATCCATTGGTCCCGGCCCTGTCCAATACGTTTGGGTAGCTACAGCATACAATCAACCCCAGGCAATTAGGAAAGGAAACTTTACACCTGGTGGCACCGGCATCGATATTATCCTGTATGACAAACCCATTATTCTGACTAACGTTTGGCACCTTATGTTTAAAACGTTGTCTCCAACGCAGGAAGAATCTAACCTCTTATCTCTTTAAAATGACTACAAAACAATCCTTTCTATTTTTCTGCTTTTTACTTTTATCATTATCAATGCAGGCTCAAAGCGGCAGCTTAACTGTTACCGTCACTTCTAATACTGTTGGCTATAAACCAATAACAATTACAGTCAAAAAACCGCTGTTCAAGTTTGATGATACACATGGTTATTGGGGTATTAATCCACACACTGGCAGCAGGCATTTTACGCTGGAGCCGCCGCCAGGATTTGGCAATGCAGATGCAGCATTTATAGACATTACTGATACTGAAACCGATTTTGATATATACACCGGAACCAGCGATGATTCTGATAACGTTTATTTTTCAAATACCGTTTATTCTATCACAGCACCAGCATGGAATGTGCAGGATAAAGAAAATAATAAGCCTTTGCATTTTCACTTTAACAATTTTACGAATGGCGAAATTGCATTTACGGTAAGCGGCACGGTTCGTATTATTACCAGAACCGGAAGCAATGAAACAATGGGCACTATAAGTGGCAGCGGGCATTTTTACAGGGAAGCAAAATTTGTACAAACAGACATTTTGCCTGGCTGTAATTGTGATGCAACTATTTATCCAAAAGTATATGACCAGGAAAATAATATTCGTACTGCATCGCAATGTGAAGTTGCCTTAAAAAATAAAGTTTTTCTTGCTATGCAAAAAACATTTGCCCCGGTATTTGCAAATGTGGGAAGCAGCACAACAGGCAAAAGAGCACCTGGTGATATTGTTGTTTCGATACTTGCAGGCCACACAGATATTAATGTACCAGCGGCAGATCCTGACTTTTGCAATACGAACGGCCAGCAAAGAATCACTGGCTTTAACGCACAAAAATTTTATTATAATAATGAAGATGGGTATGGTATAAGGCTTATAAAATTACCTACAGATGAACAATTGGGTATGGGCACATCAAACGATGCAAATACATTGGCTATGAAAAATTATATGGATAAAATGAAACAGGTGGATTCATTATCTAAATTGTTCCAGGCAAAAAAAATAACTATGGAAGAATACATGAGAAAAGGCAAAATAATTTCTGATAACGCAGTCGCTTCAACCCCACAAAACAATAATAAAAACGATGCCTTTGAAATAGCAAAAGTGGAAACCGATTTATCTATACAGGTATTTTTAAATCCTGACAATGCTGAAATGATGCTGATGAAAGTAAGTGATAAGAATAAAACTGTGATAGAACATACTATAAAAGGAACTGCTTTTGAGATTTTTTCGCCAATGATAAAAGACAGTGATGGCAGTTACCTGTTAAACAAAAAATTTCTCTACTTCGGAAAATTTACTGCGCCTTTAAATGGAAAATCCGGTGGAGGATTTGATGCGAAAGTTACCAAAGCTATTTATCCAACAAACGGAAATAAATTATCTGTTTACAACATCATCATAAGGATGGAGGGCAGCAAAGACATGATTGATAAAGCTTGTGAAAATATTGATTTTGCCGCTTTGGAACAACTGATCTCAAAACAATAAATTTTAAAAAATATCGCATCATGCATAAATACATCTTATTATCTTTTGTCCTTTTTGTAAATGTTGCCAATGCACAATTCAGCAATGGGCAAAATGGTTCTTATTTTCAAACCCCTTCCAACACGCTAAACAATGCAGCAGTTTTTACAGTAGAGTTTTGGGTAAAAACAACTGATAACCGGAGCAATAATCTTTACTGGCAACGGCCTTATCTTTTTGGCGCAGCAACTGATGGGGATAATTCCGGTGATATGGGCATTACTATTAACAATGGTTATATCGGTATGTGGGAAGGGATTTCAAATTTGAATACCGACCAGGTATTTTTATCAAACAGCGTACGCATCAGTGATAATTTCTGGCATCATATAGCTGCTGTAAATAATGGGCAAACAATGAACCTCTATGTTGATGGAAATATTGTAGGATCGTTGGTTACAGGCCGTACGTTAAGAACATTTAATACAGCACTTACTTTTGGCGCAGCATCTGTTGACCAAAAATTTGGCGGAAGCAATAACAATATTAATTTTTATTCGCAGGCTTCTTTTGGCGATGCGAAAATTTCCAGCATTGCCAGGTATTCTTCCAATTTCACGCCGGATAATAATGCCTACCAGCAAGATGAAAACACGGTAGCTGTTTATCGTTTTGGCAATAACAATAGCAATAATAATTACGGCAACAATAACTCCGTAAACACTGTATTAAATGCAGATCCTAATTACCCGGTAACATTTGATAAAGATCAGCCGATAAATAATAACTATGCACAGCCTGTTACTTTATTTGTAAATGATTCCGTTGTAGTGTATGGCAAACTATTGCTTGCAAAGAAAGACTGGAGTTTTAATACAGAGATCGGCATTCATTTCTGGGCGAATGGTTCTAAGAAAATGAAATACCTAAAACCTTCTGAAATAAAAGGTTTCAAAATGGGCAATAATTATTTTGTCCCAAAATTTTTAGGTGCCGGCGGGCCTGTATCTACGCCATTTGCAAAAACAATTGTAAGACAACTAACAGCACAGGGTAGCCGCATTAACATGTATGAATTTATTGCACAGACCGGCACTAAAAATGCCAATGGCTCCACGCAGTATCAAACAACTATTGTTCATTTTGTAGAAATCCCCCACTCTACCGATGACAAAATTTACCAGTTCAGCGATAATAAATTTGTACCTCATTTTGATACAAGAGTTAGTAGCATGGTTGCCGATAAACCGGAGCTTGCTGAAAAAATAAAAAGTAAGAATAAAGATTATTTCTATGCACAGGTAACGGAACAAACTCACCAGGAAAAAGTGTGGGCCAATATTGTGAATGAATACAATCAATAATCTCTATCAAAAAAATGAAACACGCTCATTGACGATGCTCCGTCTAATGTGTAATCTCAATCAGCCTTTAGTACAGTTGAAAATACAGGGCTGTTGTTGACGAATGGTATATAGTACAAGTGTGCGACGCAACGATGCCGCCATGAAAAACAAATGCCCGTTACAAAAAATAAAAACATTATGAAAAAATATTTTTATTTTACCATCTTCTTTTTATGTTTTATACAGTATAATTCTTTTGCACAACATAGTGCTGGCAAAGATGATATTGCCAGGGCAATGAGAGCGGGAAGGGTTTCTATACATACCAGCAAGGCCATGCTGGAAGCCAACGAATCTGCTGTACTGGATATAAAACTTTTAGTAACTCCTGTAGTAAATGAGCAAACATTGCAAACAGAGGGAACCGCATATCCGGTAGATCTACCTGATGGCAGTGATCCGAATATCCCCGCAGCATACCACAGCAGCAATTGGAAAATTGTACAGGGAGGCGGCAGCATATCAAGCATAGAAGGGAATACCTGCGTTTATACTGCACCGGGAGCAGCACCAAGAGATAAAATAATGGTGATCTCTGTTGATCTTAATCCTACCTCTACTGCGTTACCTAAAATAGTGCTGCTGCAAACCATCTATTTTGTTAATGATGAAACTGCCATCGTTATAAATTTGCCACAAGGGGGCTTTCTGAATTCAAAATATATTACTACCACCAGTGGAGGTATGAAAGTACCAACCATGCAAGGCATTGACCCACGTGTAGCCGGCCACATCAGCCCGGCATTGCAGGCACAAATGGCGCAGGTGCAGCAGGCTGTTAACGCAGCGCAAGCAAATACAGGTATTAATCTTAGCTCCACCACAAGCAATGCAATGGCCTACTTTGATGGAAAGACCGGGCAGACAGTAGTGAAGCTAACCAAGCTAACCTTGCAAATGGATAATGGAAAAGATAAGCGTAAGACCGTAAATGGCAAACCCGCTGAACCCGCAGGCTCTTATCTTACCTATTGCGAAATTTCTTTTACGGGACATGGCGTAGGTACTTATACAATCAATGATAAGCCTTCCGGGCTAGGTATGATGGATGGACCGACGAAAGGATGTGGTTGCGGTCAAAGTCAAAAAGAAGCACACTGTGAAGGACACATAAATATTAAAAGTATTGAGAATGGGGTGATGAAGGGAGACTTCAATTCCCTCGTCTATACATCAGATGGAAAGACGCTTTTCCAGGGAACCATTTATGGTAAGTTTACTGCAAACATTGCAAACCTGCAACAATAAATAAACTGAAAGAATATTTCCACTGCGCCCGAAGCGATGCATTCAGTACGCTTTCAGTTTATTTATGGTTTAAGAAAGGATTATGTTTTTTCTCATCCCCTATGGTAGTTGGCTGACCATGGCCACTATAAACGATTGTTTCATCGGGCAGAGTAAATAAATTATTCCTGATGCTTTTTAATAAAGTTTCATGATGGCCCATTGGAAGATCGGTACGGCCAATGCTGCGATAAAATAAAGCATCACCACTGATAACAAAACCATCTTTTTCGCAATAAAAACTAAGACTGCCCGGGCTGTGGCCAGGTGTAAGTATTACTTTCAGTTCATCATCACCCAATTTTATAATATCGCCTTCTTCTATAAAAAATAATTCACCGGTATAATTATCAAAAGGCATTTCGTACATCAGCCCACTGGTGGGTGCAAATTGCAGCACTGCTTCTTCTTCTATATGCAATTGAAGGCCAAGGCCATATTTTTCGGCTACGAATTTATTGCCAAAAACATGATCCAGGTGGCAGTGGGTATTAAGCAGCATTTTGGGGGTTAGCCCGCTCTTTTCAATATAATTTGAAAGTTCTTCCTTTTCGGTATCAAAGTATGTTCCCGGATCAATTATAATACAGTCATTGAACTCGTTGTAAAGGATATACGTATTTTCCTGTATAGGACTAAAAGTGAAGGATTTAATTTTTAACATTTAGTGATTTTAAAAGATTTTAGCGATTAGCTACAATAAAGTAATTTTAATACTCAATATCAATTTAGTAGCATGGCAAAGTTCAGTAGAATATCTCTCTTTTCCTTTATTTTAATAGCAATATCATTCGCAGGTTCCTCCCAGGTAAACAGTGTGCTATTTGGAAAAAACAGGATTCAATATAAAAATTTCAAATGGCAGTACTATCAAACCAGGAACTTCAACGTTTATTTTAACGAAGGTGGGCAGGAACTTGCAAAATACACTGCCCAGGAAGCGGAGAAAGAATTGCCTGAACTCGAAGCCGCTGCAGAATTTAGCCTGCAACGCAGGGCGAATATTATTTTATATAATGACTTTGCAGATATGCAGCAAACCAATATCGGCCTGGAAAGCAGCATATTAAGCACCGGCAATGTGACAAGGCTTGTAAATAATAAAATGGTTATTTATTTTGATGCTAATCATGCAAATTTAAAAAGACAAATACGCCAGGGAATAGCTGACATCATTACAAAAAATGTTTTATTTGGAGATGACCTTGGAGAAGTAGCCGGCAACCAGGCTTTGCTGGACCTGCCTGAATGGCTTACTGATGGCTACGTTGCATACCTGGGTGAAAACTGGAGTACAGATCTGGATGATGATCTTAAGAGTGAAATACTAAGTGGTAATTATAATAAATTTTCCAGCTTTTCATTTGCACGGCCATTACTTGCGGGGCATGCTTTCTGGTATTTTATTGAAGAGAAATATAAAAAAGAAAACGTTACTTATTTTCTATACCTGGCAAGAGTATACAAAAGCCTGGGCAAAGCAAGTCAGCAGATCACCAAACTAAAGTTTAATGATCTGTTGAAAGAGTTTATGGAATACCAGGATGATAAATATTCCAAAGACATTACCAGGAGAAAAGCATATCCAAAAGGAAATTATATTGAAGGATTTGATATCAGTAAACGTTTGAATTATTACAGGTTCAATGTAAATCCGCAAAAGAAAAATAATTCATATGTAGTAACACAATTTAAAAAAGGAATTGTTCGTGTCGTATTAAATGATGATTTTGAAAATCATACTTTATTGAAATATGGTGTACGTACTTATGAAAATGAAACAAATCCAAACTACCCATTAATGGCATGGGATCCAAAGGGCACAAGGATCACAGTGATCTATAAAAGAGAAGGAAAGCTTAATTTATTTGTGTACGATCTCATCACCCGCATTAAACAATACAAAATAGATCTTACAGACAAATTTGACCAGGTGCAGGATATTAAATACGGCCTGGACAGCCGCACACTTTTATTTTCTGCAGTAAAGAATGGCCACACCGATATTTATACAATGAATATCGAAAACGAAAAAGTAAAACAAATCACTAATGATGTGTATGATAATGTGGACCCGGCATTTATATCTTTCCCAAATAAAACAGGCATTATCTTCAGCAGTAACAGGCCATCTGCTTTTGCAAAAAGTGCTGATACCGTTTTGCCAAGCAACAACAGGTATAATATTTTTATGATCACTGATTTTGGAGATAAGCCGGAGTTGAACCAGGTATCTCAATTATCAAATTTAAAATATGGTAATGCCCGTTACCCAACGCAGTACAATCAAAATCATTTCACATTTGTAAGTGATGAAAATGGTATTGCAAACCGTTACGCAGGTTTCTTTACCACCAAAGCAGCCGGGCTCGACACACTAGTTATTATCTCCGATGAAATATTACGAAATCCATCAGTAAAAGAAGTAGACAGTACTTTAAGAGTATACAAAAAAACTGATGTAGATTCTGTTGCAGTAGTGGCTGTTTCACAAGATTCTGTTTATACATTTCCGTTAAGCAATTATCCAAGCGGTCTTGCAGAATCGAGAATTGCCGGTGATAATAACCAGGTAAGTGAAGTAACACGTCAAAGCGATGAGAAAACTTTGTATAAATTAAAAATTGACGAAACTACTTTGCGTAAGAGAAATATAACGGCACAGCCAACAGAATATGCAAAAAAATTAATGAGAGAAAGCAGGCTTACCAGTGTGGCCCCGGCAAATAATAATGGGATGCCGGCTAAAAATTTACCTGCGGCAGATACGGCAAAAAAACAAAATGATTTCTTTCAGAATGAATTTTCAAATGACACTACCGGTATTGTTAAAAATAATGGTACTACTACTAACCAGGCCAATACTGCTTACCAGCAGCCCGGTGTATTAGAATCTGCAAAATTGTATAAGTATAAACCTATCAAGTTTTCTGTTGATTATGGTTCAGTAAATTTTAATAACTCTGTTTTGATAAATCGTTACCAGGCATATACAGGCGGAAACGGACCAATAATGTTAAACAGCAGTTCTCCACTGAATGGTCTTATTACTCTTGGAACATCTGACCTGATGGAAGATATAAAAATAAATGGTGCTTTTAAAATAGGAACTAATTTAAAAGACAATGAGTGGTTGATAAATTATCAAAATCTAAAAAGACGTTTTGATTGGGGACTTACTTATTATAGAAATGTGGAAGGATTTACAGATCAGAACGGCTATCCAATAAGAGATTTTACAAATCTTTACCAGGCAAATGTGTCTTATCCGTTTGATGCGACAAAAAGTATCCGCTTCACTTCAGGGTTACGTTCAGAAAGATTTGTGTATTCAAGTATTGATGTACCAAGTGCATCCGTACCTGATCTAAAAAGATATTATTCGGTGAGCCATCTGGAATATGTGTATGACAACACTTTAAACCCTGCACAAAATATATGGAATGGTCTGAGGTATAAAATATATGGTGACTGGAATGTACAAGCTGGTAAAAAAGAAACAGCTGCCGGTCGCAATACTTACAATGTAGGTTTTGATGCCCGTTATTATTATCCGATTTTCCGCAATTTTATATGGGCTGGTCGTGCAGCAGGTGATTTTAGTTTTGGCAATCAGAAATTGATCTATTATCTAGGTGGTGAGGATGGCTGGCTGATGTTTGGCAGCAATGTAAAAAAAGATGGCAGCTACCGATATTTCAACCAGAATAATCAGCCGGCGCAAGACCAGGATTACGCTTTCCAAAGTCTTGCAGTGAACATGCGTGGATATATACAAAATGTTGCAAACGGAAATAATGCGGTTGTGCTTAACAGTGAGTTCCGGCTTCCGGTAATTTCAACATTGTTTGATAAAACGGTAAACAATCCTTTGTTACGCAATTTTCAGATAATCCAGTTTATAGACCTAGGTACTGCCTGGAACGGAAATTATAATGGTATTAAAAGACCCGAAGTAAGTTATGGTTCTTTCCCTGATGCGGTTGTAAAACTGAAAGCCGGTGGTGTTGGGCCTTTTGCCGGAGGCTATGGGTTTGGTGCAAGAACAACAGCCCTTGGATATTTTGTAAAGTTTGATGCCGGTTGGCCAATGAGTGGTTTTTTCAAAGGCAAGCCAATTTTGTATCTTTCTTTAGGATTAGATTTTTAAATTTACTATTTCATAAATAAAGATGCCGGATGATGTATCCGGCATCTTTGTTTTCATACCTCACCCCAACCCCTCTCCAACGGATAGGGGCTATTATTTTTTTACATCAAAAGCTTTGGGTAATATTTTTAAAAAGAAATAAACCAGGCTGAATACTGCTGTAAATAAAATAGTGATCGCCCAGGTTTTATAATTCTGTATAGGTGATATAAAGTTACCGGCAATATCCATTGCCAGCCCTATCGGGTTTTTTATTACATCCCAACTATTCCATCTTTGAAAGCGGCCAAGATAAACACCAAAAGACGCAGTGAATAAAATTAACGGCACTAAAAAATAAACGATCTTCTTAGGCAAAACAGAATTGAGAAAAATTTCCGCTTTTCTTAAAGAAACAAAAGCCATTATAATTCCGATGAAAGAAGATGCAAATAATAAAACTGCATCGTACCACACAGGAATATCTGTATTGTCTTCAATATGTATCAGGTCTGTAACAATGTATAAAGCATTTGGGAAAAACAAAAGCCAGCAGGCAAATAAACTAACCTGCTTCCACTTTGCTTTCCCTTTTATAGCTGAAAAATATTTACTCAGCATATATGGTATCCATGCTAAAAAAATATTCCAGCTCAAAAACAAATGCATTATGCTGCCCGTAAAATATATTCTGAAAGCTATGAGTAAGCCAATAAATACCAAGAATGCTAAAAGCAACCGATCAAATAAACTAAGTGATTTCATATTTAAATTATTATTAGAATAAGAGGATGATCTTAGGTAAAAAAATGATCACTCCACAAATACCGGATATCAAAGACATTATTAATACAGCTCCGGCAGCGGTATCTTTTATTATTTTTATTACGGGATGAAAAGTTGTTTGCTGCATATTACAAATCTTTTCCAGTGCGCTATTCATCAATTCTAATGCCAGCACCATACCAATACAAAGCATTATTACAAACCATTCGGATACAGAACATTTTAAAATGGCTGCTGCTATAATTGCAATAGCAGCAGCTACCATTTGTATTTTAAAATTCTGTTCATGCAGCAGGCAGTATTTTATTCCGCTTAATGCATAAGTAAATGATTTTATAAATCTTTTCATACCTGATTTTTACTATATAATTATCCTTCTTGCAAATGCTCCTTGGAGCCATACCAATTTATTTTTCTGCTTGCAAACATTACTAAGGCCAGCACAACAAATAAACCGATGCTTCCAACAAGAAGTGCTGTATCTTCTAACCGTATCAATATAAAGATAAAGCCATATAAACAACTCAGTAGTGTAAAGAATATACCTGCGGTCTTCCAACTCTTAAAATGTGATTTTGCATAAAAGCTGATCAATAATATTGTTGCAACAGCCGCAATTATATATGCATAATCAAACAAAATATATTCACTTATTGCAAGTAATAAAGTATAGAAAATCACAAGCGCCAACCCTACCAATACATACTGAACAGGGTGGAATGGTTTCTTTTGCATTAATTCAATAATAAAGAAAAAGGCAAAAGTTAAACCAATAAAAAGAATTGCATATTTTACACTTCTTGACGTTTTGTTATACTGGTCAGCAGGCTGTACAAGGCTTACGCCAAAGTCAGATGTCTTAATGTTTATTGTATTTTCTTTAACTACTGTGCCAAATGGCAGGTTAGCATTATTAATGTTCCAGGTTGCAGAAAACCCTTTTTCACTTATTTCCCGATTGCTGGGTAACATATTTCCATCAAAAGAGGGGCTTGGCCATTGAGAAGTAAGCTGGAATTTACTTGAAGCGCTTGTTGGAATAAAATGCAACTGCTCACTGCCTTTTATTTTTACATTCATACTAAAAGGAATTTCTAAAACAGCATTTTCTGCAGTAAGATTTACGGGTACAGATAATCCAACATCTCCAAAATCGTTTACGGGCAAACCTGGTTTCATCAATAATCTTTGATTATTAAAATTTACATAGATCACTTCTTCAATACCCTTAAAATCACTAAGTCCAAAACAAAGCTTTGCATTTGCATAGTCGATGTTTGCGGTATTTATTTCAGCAGGCCAGTTTATCTTGAAAGAACCATTTATACTGATATCAGTTTTATATAGCAATACTTTGTAAATAGATCTTGGTCTTTCTTCCGGAAATATTTTACCATTTACATTTAATTCATTTGCCAAAAGCAAAAGTTTTGTTTTTACAGCTACGGCTTTGCCATCACTGTTCAAAACGGTATCGGTATAGGGCACTACTAAAAACGGACCAGCCAAAGTTTGAGCAGATGACCATTTGCTACTCACTTCTCTTACAACTTCTTTTTGCCGTAATTCTCTTTCATTAATGAGGTTATTAATATATACAGTGGGGATCAGCATTAACAATATTAATCCCCCGGTAATGAGTCCTTTGATCAGTATCCTATTTGAATGTTGATTTTCGGGAATTGGTTGTTGAAACGTTTCCATGTTTTTTTTTGTTTTAGAAATAATTGTAGTGAAGAATAGTTGATTAAAAACATTTTGCCAAGAGAAATTGCTCATATCATTATTACTTAAGTAAGAAGCAATAGGTTTTAATATAGAGAAGGTTGCAATAACTACACAAATAAAAAGCACGCCGGAAATTGTTATTACATTGGATAGGAACCCTGAATGGTTTTGAAACCCAATAAAATTTGATGGCAATATTTCTACCAGACCACCTAAAATGCCATACGGCAGCGTAAGCAAAAAAGAAATGAGTAAAAAAATAGAGAACTTTTTATTCCAACTTAAACTATTCCTGCGAATTATTGGCAATGCTATTAAAAGGCCAATAACAGCAGGCATGCTTCCCACAAGCGTGGCAATAAAAGAAAAGAGGATGACCAAGAGATCTAAATCCCCTTCTAAAATATAATCTGCAATACTAACCCCCATTGCAAATATAATTGCACAGATAATCCAGATGCGAAGAGTAATATTTAAAGATGTATAATTATCATTCATTTAAAAGCACTTTGTATTTCAAAGCATAAGTACAAAAAAAATTATTTTGTAGCCCTTATCATTTTTTCCAAAGCATCAATATGAGCTTTAAAAATTTTTTGACCTGATTTCGTAATAGAATACGTTGTATTTGTTTTTCTTCCCACAAAGCCTTTCTCTACTTTAATGATGCTATTTTCTTCTAATGCTTTTAAATGACTGGCAAGGTTGCCGTCCGTTATCTGCAATAGTTCTTTAAGATCATTAAAATTTACTTCATCATTCACCATCAACGCACTCATTATACCAAGGCGCACACGGCTATCGAAAAGTTTATTTAGATTATCTATCGGGTTCAACATTCTTTTACAAGATTAAAACTGGTTTACTTTTACATTTAAATTACGCAGGTTTTATCAATCTCTTTCATATTTCCACCACATGTATGCACCATACAAAATATGCAATACTCCAAAACCAAAAGCCCAGAAATAAAGTCCATAACCTACAAACCATAAATTAATAATACCCAGTAGCAACTGGCAATAGCCAAGGTATTTTATTTCTCCCAAAGTATATTTACTGGCATTTACTAAACCCAAACCATAAAATAATAAACAGCCTGGCGCCACTAAACCAAAAGTGCCAAAATGAATAAGCCGGAAAATAAATATAGCTCCAACGAGTAATGGCACACTTACATTAAATAGGAGCCGTTTTGCAGTAACACCCCAAAGCGGTATCCCCTCTTTTTTACTTCTGACATAAGTAAAAATAAAAGCGCTTGCTAAAGCTGTCAAAAAAGTAGCTGCAGCTATCCAGAAAAGCCAGGTATTAAAAATAGCTGAATAATCTCCAGCCATCGCCTGTTCCACAGCCATACTACGGTGTATTACAAAATCTCTCGTACCGAATACATATGGATGTGCAATCCATGCACCAATCAATGCGCAGATGCCTGCACTTATCCCACTAAGGCCACTAAGACTGATGAACCGGCTGCTGCGTTCCATCATCTTTTTTATATCCTGAAGGGTTTCTAAAGATTGCTGTTGCTCATTCATAAAAAAGTACTTTGAAATACAAAGTAAATGTATCAAATTGAATTATGCAAATTATTTTTAATAAATTTTATTGAGATGCAGTATTCCTACATGATGACATAGAATCATTACTTTATAATGGGTGCATTTAAGCATATCTTTAAATAGCAGAAAAAAATCATAGCTAAATGAAAAAATATTTTTTGTTCTATTGCCTGTTAATTATAACATTTAATTCCTTTGGCCAAAATATTATAAATCCTGCAGGTATAGACATTGTTAGAGATAGCTTTGGTGTACCACATATATTTGCAAATACCGATGCAGAAGTAGCCTATGGTCTTGCATACGCACATTCAGAAGATGATTTTAAAACCATACAGCTTGGTTTTCTTTCCGGCAAATCAATGCTTGGCTTGTATAAAGGAAAAGCGGGTGCAAAAATAGATTACATCGCTCACCTGTTGCATTGTCAGCAAACCGCTAAGGAGAAATATGAAACTGACCTTACCCCTGAGTTTAAAAAAGTGTTGGAGGGATATTGCCAGGGATTTAATGCTTACGCAAAAAATCATCCTAAAGAAGTTTTCGTAAAAAAATTATTACCGCTTACGCCGCAGGATATGGTTGCTTATTCTATTCTGCAGTTATGCATTTCGTCAGGTGCAGATAAGGCTTTAGGACAGATCTATGATGGCAGCGTACCTACATTAAACAATTATAATTCCGGTGGAAGTAATGCTTATGCTTTTAATTCAAATAAAACAAGTGATGGTAAAACCTATCTTAATATAAATGCACACCAGCCTTTAGACGGGCCCGTTAGTTGGTACGAAGCACAGCTTTGCAGTAACGAAGGGTGGAATATTACCGGCGCTTTGTTCCCTTGTACACCTTCCATTTTATTGGGCTGCAATGAAAACCTTGCCTGGGCACACACAGTAAATTATCCTGATAAATTAGATGTTTATCAATTAGAAATAAATCCTGAAAATAAACTGGAATATAAATTTGACGGGCAATGGATTAAGCTGCAGGAAGAAACGGTAAAACTGAAAGTAAAAATAGGCTTGCTAAAATTAGGCGTAAAAAGAAATGTGTATTGGAGCAAATATGGCCCGACAATAATTACGGCCAAAGGGACTTTTTCAATAAGAACAGCGCCTTTATTTGATATACGTGCGCTGGATGAATGGTACCACATGAATAAGGCAACAAACTTCACCAGCTTTTACAAGGCATTAAAAATGGAAGCATTGCCGGGCTACAATGTTATGTATGCAGACAGGTTCGATACTATCTTTTATTTAAGCAATGCAAAAATTCCTATCAGGGATAAAAGCTACAAGTGGACAGGAACTCTGCCGGGAAATACATCTAAAACTTTATGGACAAAATATCACCCGATAGAAGACTTGCCACATTACCTTAATCCATCATCTGGTTATTTGTATAACAGCAATCATTCGCCATTTGATGCCTCCGCAAAAGAGAATAATTTAAACGTACAAAATTTTGATGCAACAATGGGTTATGAAACCTGGGAGAATAACCGTAGTGTGCGTTTTAGAGAGCTAATAGCGCCACATGATAAAATAGATTATGAAACTTTTAAAAAAATAAAGTTTGATCGTCAATTACCCGAGCAACTTAATTATATGGGTTGCGATGCTAACAATTTATTTTCACTAAATGCAGATGAGTATCCAGCCATTGCAGATGTAATAACCCAATTAAAAAACTGGGATAGAAAAGCAGGCGCAGAAAGTACAGGTGCTACAGCTTTTGATGTGTGTTATTATTTTATTGTAGATAAGCGTTCAAAAAAAGAAAAGGGATATGATAATATCAGCAAAGAAAAAGCTGTAGAGATATTAACCTATGCAAACGATTACCTTGTAAAATATTTTGGCAAAACAAATGTACCGCTTGGAGATTACCAAAAATTAGTAAGAGGTGATAAAGCTATTCCATTACCCGGCGTGCCGGATGTAATTGCAAGTATGGAAAGTGAACCGTATAAAAACGGAATGGTGAAAGGCAGGCAGGGAGAGAGTTTTATTGAATTGGTGCAATTTTCAAAAGAAGGCCCGAAAATAGAAACGATACATAGCTATGGCGCAAGCAACAAGCCGGGTAATAAACATTTTGATGACCAGATGGAAATGTTTGTACAACAAAAATTAAAACCGATGAGTTTGAATAAAGCGTTTATTTATAAAACTGCTGAAAGGATCTATCATCCTTTGTAATAATGGTTGGGCTATAAAAGTATTTTATTAAGAACTTTTACAATTCTTGTACAGGCTATTTCTATTTCTTCATTGCTAATATTTAATGGCGGCACAATACGAAAAGCATTTGCTGCAAATAAAAACCAATCTGTAAAAATGGCTTCTTCAATCAAGGCATCAATAATTTTTTTATTCGTTTCAAAATCTTCAAATGCAACTGCCATCATTAAGCCGCAGCTATTTATATTTTTTATAGCCGGATGTTTCAGTAGAGATAAAAATAATTGTTCCTTTTCTTTTACGCCGTTAATGATATTTTCTTCGAGTAAGACTTTGAAAGCTGCAAGGCCTGCTGCACAACTAACAGGGTGACCTCCAAAAGTATTGATATGCCCGAGCACCGGGTTGTGAGTAAAAGAATCCATTATTTTTTTATCGGCAACAAAGGCACCCAAAGGCATACCGCCACCAAGAGCTTTACCCAGCAATAAAATATCGGGCACTACATTAAATTGTTCAAAAGCCCACAAAGTTCCATTACGTCCAAAGCCACATTGAATTTCATCTAAAACCAGTAAAGTGCCGGTTTCTGTACAGCGGTTACGCAATGCCGTGAGCCAGCCATTCAAAGGTTTTAATACCCCGGCTTCTGCCTGAATAGTTTCCGCAATTACGCAGGCAGTTTGGTCTGTAATTTTCTGCAGGTCTTCAAAATTATTATAGTTGAGTTGTAGAATGCCGGGCAACAAAGGCCGGTAAGCTTGTTGCCAATACTCGCTACCCATTACACTTAAAGCACCTTGTGTACTGCCGTGATAAGAGTTTTTAAAACTTACAATTTGTGTACGGCCGGTATATCGCTTGGCCAGTTTCATAGCTCCTTCGGTAGCTTCTGTACCGCTGGCTGTATAAAAAATCGCATTTAAAGATTTGGGTAAATGATCAGTCAGTATTTTTGCATAAGCCACTTGTGGGTTTTCTACCAACTCTCCATAAACCATGATGTGCAAATATTCATCAGCTTGCTTTTTTATAGCATCTACCACTGCCGGATGGCGATGGCCAATATTACAAACACTGATGCCGGCAATAAGATCGATGTATTCTTTGCCATCAGCATCCCACATTTTACTGCCTTCTGCTTTAACAATGTTTAAGCAAAGTGGCGCTTCTGAAGTCTGGCCTATATGAGTGAGAAAAAGCTGGCGGTTGGTCATTGTTGAGTAAATTGTTAAATGGTTGTATTGTTGATTAGTTTACAAAATTAATTTAAAAAAAATCAAGGTTGATATTTAAGAAAACAGAAGTAGTGTAAAAACTTCGGATTATTGTTGAGATTTATTCTGTTGATGAATGGCTGCCGGATAGGAGTGGAAAGCGAAATGCAATGAAGCTTGGAACGGATAGCCGGAACATGTGCTGAAAAATGTTTTATGTTCACAGCCCCTAATCTTACTTTTGTATCATCTAAAAAAATTACGATGGCATATATTTTTCCGGTAAATGGTAAAGAACCTGCGATGGGTGATAATTGTTTTGTGGCGCCAAATGCAACAATTGTTGGCGATGTGGTGATGGGAAATGATTGCAGTGTGTGGTTTAATGCGGTGATAAGGGGCGATGTGAATAGCATACAAATGGGCAACAAAGTGAATGTGCAGGATGGCGCTGTGATACATTGCACTTTTGAAAAAACAAAGGCGATCATTGGAAATAATGTGAGCATTGGACACAATGCAATTGTGCATGGCTGCGTTATAGATGATAATGTGTTGATTGGTATGGGCGCTATAGTGATGGACAATGTGCATGTGGGCAGCAATAGTGTAATTGCGGCCGGGGCGGTGGTTTTGGAAAATACAATTGTAGAGCCGGGAAGTATTTTTGCCGGTGTGCCTGCAAAAAAAATTAAAGAAGTAAGCCAGGAGTTAATAAGTGGTGAGATACACAGGATAGCTGATAATTATTTGAAATATAGCAGTTGGTTTAAGGATTTGCCGAAGTAGTTTAGCCACGGATGACACCGATTGACACGGATAAAAAAGATAGCTACGAATACACTAATGAGTACAGATAAAAAATATTTAATCTGCGAATCTGCGGCACTAAAAAATAAAAAATGAAAAAATTAACGGTATCTGTAATAATGCTTTGTATGATTACCATGCTCAGTGGCTGCTTCGTCAGCAGGTTATTCCATAAGAAGGAAAAGCTTGGCTGCCCCAACGATGCCCGTGGTATGACGGAAGAACAGATAAATAAAAGAGCAAATAAGCACAAATTTAAAGGCTAGTACAAAATATTCTTGCAATTTCTTCGTTATCCCAATACCTTTTTAAAACCTATTAACTTATGTGCTACGAATTAAAGACACAATTTGGTGCTACTGAAGCTGTTATTGATGATAACTGCGGCATTACAAAATTTTATGCAATAGCTAACACGCTGGCTGAAGATCTTCATGTAGACTTTATGAACCAGGTAGATGATGCGGATACACTGGATTGGGATTTTAAATACAAAGACCAGTTCTTAACGCTGCATTACAATGTATTTAATGGTGTAAGCATTTTACCGCAGCAGGTAAAAAGTGTAAAGAAAAATCACCACGCAGTAATGGAAGTAGCCAGGTTTTTGCAGAAGCAGGCTTATTAAAAATAACAACCCACAACTTATATAAAACTATTAACGGCGTTAATAGTTTTTTTCGTTTATGCTATCCCGTATGTTAAGGTAGCTGATATATCTCTCTGCATTTATGCTGCCATCATTCACTGCTTCTTTTACGGCACAGCCGGGTTCATCTAAATGTATGCAGTCGTTAAACTGGCAGTTGTTCATTACAGCTTTCATTTCCGGGAAATAATGTGCCAGTTCATTTTTTGCAATATCAACCAGGCCCATTTCCCTGATGCCCGGCGTGTCAATTACTTTACCGCCAAACGGCAGATCAAACATTTCAGCAAAAGTAGTAGTGTGCATTCCTTTACCGCTCCAGCCGCTCACATCCTGTGTTTTAAGCAAAAGCTCCGGGAAGATATGATTGATAAAAGTAGATTTTCCCACACCGGAATGGCCGCTGAGTAAAGTAGTTTTATCTTTTAAAAGATCTTTTACTTCCTGTACGCCGGAATTTTTCTCTAAACTCATCAGCATTATTTTATAGCCGATGGTTTCATAAATAGTTTTCATTTCCTGAAACTTTTCTTCTTCTTTGGCTTTATACAGATCCGCTTTATTAAATACAATAATGGCCGGCACTTCGTATGCTTCAGATGTTACCAAAAAACGATCAATAAAACCCAGCGAAGTTTTCGGATCTTTCAGTGTTGCAAAAAGCAATGATTGATCAAGGTTTGAGGCAACAATATGATGCTGATTTTTATTGTGCGGCGATACCCTGTTGATGTAATTTTTGCGTTCGTAAATCTCAGTTATCACAGCGCTTTCGGTCTCTTCTTCATTCTCAACTTCCACTATATCACCCACCGCTATCGGGTTGGTAGATGTGATACCATCAATTTTAAATTTCCCTTTTATGCGTGCATTAAATTTCTCGCCGGCGGCATTTTTTACCTGGTACCAACTGCCTGTAGATTTATAAACGAGTGCCTGCATGCGGCAAAGTTAAGTGTAAAGATTTACGAATAAAATGTGGGCTGTCAGCAGCATATAATAATCAACAGAAGTCCCGGCTATCCGCTGTAGCCCTCGTTCCTCAGGCTGCCGCTCCTATCCGGCAGCTTTTCAGCTTTTGAATCAATATTGAACAAAGATTCGAAGCGCTAAAATTAGTAAGGTATTTTCTCACTTTAAATAGTTAGGTGTTAATACAATCTTTTGCTTTTTTGTAAATAAAAATTACACCTATATTTAACAATGGAAAAGAAGAATTGAAGCTATTTCATAAAAAACTACTTTGCAAGCAAAACCTTCCAAAGAAAATGAATATACAAATCAACAGCACAATATTTGTCCTCTTATCTGTATTTTTTTGTTCTTGCCAAAACTCAAATGCTCCAAAAGCAAGTGAATTGAAAGATCAGAATCAACATTCTAATGCTGCCATTAAATATATAGATATACAACCCTTCTCGGGAATAGAGAATGAGTCGGTAAATTATGTTTATAGAGAACTTAAAAAGGTTTTATCTCATGTAAGCATAAAAAAAACTGCAGCCTTACCTTCATTTGCGTTTTATAAATTAAGAAATAGGTATAAAGCAGATTCGATACTTACATTTTTGAAAGTTAATGCAGATATTGGGCATACAACAATCGGTTTAACTGATAAAGATATAAGCACAACTAAAGGAGCTATCGCAGACTGGGGAGTAATGGGCCTGGGAAATTGCCCCGGTAATACATGTGTGGTTTCTACTTTTCGTCTTTCAAAATCTGAAAGGTTGATGCAACTATTTAAAGTGTCTATCCACGAATTAGGGCATACTGAAGGTTTGCCACACTGTCCTGTAAAATATTGTTTTATGAGAGATGCTGAAGGGCATAATACGACGAATGAAGAAACAGCATTTTGCCCAAAATGCAAAGCTTTTTTAGTAGATAAAGGCTGGCAATTTAATTAGCCTTTTTAAAAAATCACTTCTTTCTAAAAACTGTAAACGCCATAGCATAATAAAATCAAGGGAACTTCCTTAACACCAAATATCTTAAAACAAACTCTATCAGTAAAAATAAAATAGCCAGCAGTATAAAAGGGAAATATTTATCCTGGTAATGTATAGTAGTTGTAATTTCTACTTTTGATTTTTCAAGCGTATCAATGGTTGTATAAATGTCTGCAAGCGATGCATTATCCTTTGCCCTGAAATATCTTCCGCCTGTTTCTGTTGCAATTTCTTTCAGCAAGCCTTCATCAATAGAAACCTTTTGGCTTTGCATTACAACACCTAAGGGAGTATTCACCGGCTGCGGTGCCATTCCATCTGTACCTACGCCAATAGTGTAAACTTTTATTCCAAATGTTTTGGCAATTTCTTTGGCCGTTTTGGGATCTATCAAACCGCCATTATTTTCACCATCTGTCAGCAATACAATTACTTTAGATTTTGATTTACTGCTACGAAGCCTGTCAATACTGGTTCCCAGGCCAGAGCCAATGGCAGTTCCATCTTCCAGCAAGCCATTACGAATGTTCTGTATGGCCGATATTAAAACTGCATGGTCTGTTGTCAGCGGGCATTGCGTAAAACTTTCGCCGGAGAAAATCACCACACCAATTCTGTCGGTCAATCTTTTATTTACAAAATCTATGGCTACATTTTTTGCAGCTTCCAATCGGTTTGGAGAAAAATCCTGGGCTGTCATACTACCACTAACATCAATACACAAAACAATATCAATGCCCTCTCCTTCGGCTCTTTGTTGCTCATCTCTTACCTGCGGTTTTGCCAGGGCTACAACTATTGCAGCTATACCAATAAGCCTGCATACAAATGGCAGGTTTCGCATCGATGCCTTCCAGGAGCCAAGCCCATAGGCCGGTGTAGAAGATATGGCAATGGAAGCCGTACGCTTATTGTTTGTTCTGGAATACCACCATATTAAAAACGGTATCAGCAAAAGCAACAGAAAAAACCAAGGCTGCCCAAATTCAATATTTTTAAAATAGTCAAACAGCACCTGTTCCCGTTTTATTTTGATTATTAATTTTTGACAGCATTTCAATACCTGTTTTTATATCATCCATACTCTTGTTACTTTCAGCAACTGCCGGAATGTATTTTGCAAACTTCGCAGCATCGCCAGTACGCAATGCTTCTGCCACTGTAGAGATTACGCTGTCAGCATCGTTTTCTTTTAGAGCCAATAAAATATCGCCGGTAGTGCGGTTCATTAAATTTCGTTTGCCCCTGCGGCTTAAATATTTTTTTAAAATTTCTGCCAGCGCTGTGTGATATTCTTTGATTTCGTCAGGAGCCTGCAAATTATATTTACTCAGTTCTTTTAAAGATTGCATTGCTTCATCATAAGGGGATATTGATGAATTGAAAACAGGCTTCTCTTTTTTAGGCCTTCTTTTAATGTATCTGTATATTAAAAGAAATAAGATTATTGCAGTTACAATTCCACCAATGATATACATCCAGGTATTGTCAATAACAAATACATCTATCACCGGTTTTATATCACGCAACTGGCCCGTGCTATCTGCAGGCGCATAGCCTACATTTATTAAAGCAGAATCTGAATTGACAGTATAATCTTTTGAAACATTAGTAATTTTTATTGGGAAGGATGGAAGCGTCCATCTACCGGAATCAAAACTCGTTAGAACGATTCGCTGCATAACCAGGTAATGCCCTTTTGCGTCAGTTGAGTCAGATTTTAATTTACTTATAATATCAAAATGAGGAAAAGAATCCGGCAGGTTAAACTCAATTGTATAATTGGTATTTGGCAAAACAAATTTCAGATCATAATGTATCTGTTCACCAATTAAAATTGTTTTTTTATCAATGCTGGTTTGCAGGCTTTGCGAAAAACTCTTTAGCACACTCAATGTAGAACAGGCAAACATTGCTATACATAAAAAAAGAGATCTGGTTTTTCTACTTGCCATTATCAGGTATCAGTTGCTTATTTTCTTTTTAAAAAAAACTTCTGTAAAATTTTTACATAATCCTCATCAGTGCGTATGTGCAGCAGATCGGCACCTGCCTGCCTGAAATATTTTTTACTTTCATCAGAACTTTTAAAAAAGCTTTGCTGATAATTATGCCGCACCAAAGCATTGCTGCTATCTATCCATTTTACATTGCCACTTTCGGCATCTTCCAGCTGCAACAAACCTATATCAGGCAATTGCATATCCATTTTATCATACACTTTCAAGCCTATTACATCATGCTTTTTGCCTATCACTTTTAAGTCATTGTTATAACCAGTATCAAGAAAATCACTTAAAATAAAAGCAATACTTTTTTGCCTGGTTGTATTATTAAAATAACGGATTGCTTCATCCAGGTCAGTACCATTTGATTTAGGTTGAAGGGTCAGCAATTCTCTTACTATATACAGCACATGTGGCCTTCCTTTTTTTGGTGGAATAAATTTTTCTATTTTATTGCTGAAAAATATAACCCCTACTTTATCATTATTACTTACAGCGCTAAAAGCAAGTACCGCAGCCATTTCTGTAATAAGGTCTTTTTTTCTTTTACCGGTAGTTCCAAATAAATTACTAGAGCTGGTATCTACCAAAAGCATTACCGTCAACTCACGTTCCTCCTCAAATAATTTGGTGAACGGATGAGAAAAACGGGCGCTCACATTCCAATCAATAAAACGTACATCATCTCCTGCACTGTATTCTCTTACTTCTCTAAAACTCATACCCTTTCCCTTGAACGCAGAATGGTATTCACCTGTAAAAAGATGTGTAGTGATCTTCTTGCTTTTTATTTCAAGCTCTCTTACCTTCTTTAGTATGTCAGTTGTTGTAAGCAAATATGATGATTGTAAGTTGACTGATGTTAGAAATTATTTTAAAACCAACCTTTAAGGCACATTAACAGTTTTCAAAATTTCATTTATAATATCTTCCACATTTACATTTTCTGCTTCTGCTTCGTAAGTAAGGCCTATTCTATGACGCAATACATCTTTACAAATATTTCTAACATCTTCCGGAATAACATACCCACGCTTATTTAAAAATGCATACGCTTTTGCTGCCAATGCAAGATTAATGCTTGCTCTTGGTGAGCCACCAAAACCAATCAATGGTTTTAATTTTGCCAAATTATATTTTTCAGGAAAACGGGTTGCAAAAACGATATCAAGAATATAGCTTTCTACTTTTTCATCCAGGTACACCTGACGTACTAATTCTTTTGCAGTAAGTATTTCGGAAGTAGAAGCGACAGGATTTATTACGGGTGGAGTAAGACCCAAAGTGTTTTGTCTTATAATTAATTGCTCTTCAGATTTTGATGGATAAGTGACTACGACTTTAAGCATAAACCTATCTACCTGCGCTTCGGGCAATGGATAAGTACCTTCCTGCTCAATCGGGTTTTGTGTAGCTAAAACCAAGAATGGCTCTTGTAACTTATAACTCGTATCGCCGATGGTTACCTGCCGTTCCTGCATCGCTTCCAGCAATGCACTCTGCACTTTTGCCGGGGCACGGTTTATTTCATCTGCCAAAATAAAATTAGCAAATATCGGCCCTCGTCTTACTACAAATTCATTTTTGCTTTGATTGTAGATCATTGTACCAACTACGTCTGCAGGCAAAAGGTCGGGTGTAAACTGTATACGGCTGAATTGCGCCATTACTGTTGAGGCAAGCGATTTAATAGCAAGTGTTTTTGCCAGGCCGGGAACACCTTCCAGCAATACGTGCCCATTGCTTAAGAGGCCTATTAAAAGCCGCTCTACCATCGTCTGCTGGCCTACTATTACTTTACTAAGTTCATCGTTAATACGGGTCACAAAAGCTGCCGAATGATTTATCTTCTCATTCAGTAAGCGAATGTCCTCTGCGGTTTGGAGCATAAGAGTAAATTTATCTATGTTGCAAATTACGAACTCCTCATAAACAAAAATGCTGCCACGTACTGAGGAGAAAAAAAAGAATGTTAATTTTAAAGATAAAAAATAAATTATGGTAGATCAACAACTAATTACCACCAGTAATCAACTGGAAGGTTACAGGATAACAAAACACCTTGGAGTAGTAAGAGGAATTACCGTACGTTCAAGGAGCATTTTGGGAAATATGGCCGGCGGTTTTCAAACAATTTTTGGTGGTAAAATTTCTATTTATGCCGACTTGTGTGAGCGTGCCCGTGCCGAAGCATTTGATAATATGGTGCAGCACGGCAATGAAAGAGCTGCCAATGCGATCATAAATGTTCGCTACGATGCAAATGAAGTAATGAGTGGCGTTACAGAAGTACTTTGTTATGGAACGGCAGTGCAGGTAGTGAATATATGATCACCGACAATACCTTCCGGAGAGGCATGGCTAAATGTCAATAGTGAGATTTTTGCATTCGCAGAATGAGCTACTCTTGAAAATACTTTAAACTGGATAATCTTTCAATTGAGTGACTCACTCCATATACAGGGATTAATCATTTATCAATATTAATGTAATAATTGTCTGTATTGCCGAAAACAAGAATTTGGCTGTCCTTTTTTAAGGAGAAAAATCTGTTGTAGCATGCACATGCAACTTTTGCAACCGGATGGCAGGTTTCTGTTCTTGTCTCAGATGTTATCTCACTAATCTTTACTATTCGGTTTTGTGCAGGAATGTAAAGTTCATAGTCGAACCCATAACCGATTGAAATCTTTTCACTGTTTAATCTTACAAGAGTTGTATCATGTGAAGTTGTATAATAACCGGAAATACCGAAAACAATTATAGCAGTATCTAATTGGTCGGTAAAATTTGTATTGGCCGTAAACTTCCTTAGTATTAAAGTATCTAAGTCAGATGGCATAAAATTAATAAATACTGGATTTATAGAAGTGTTTTCGCAGGTATAATCGTAAGCACGACTGCATGCGCTCAAAAAGAAAATAAATAATATAAAAATCATCAAACGCATAGACTTATAAAGTGACAAGTGTTTATATAATTATGCTGCTTCAACTTAAATATTTCGCTACTATCGGCATCCTTCTTCCAACACCAAATGCTTTGGGCGATATGCGGATAATGGGACAAAATTGATTTCGCTTGTATTCATTTACATTCACCATTTTTAAAACTCTGTCCACAAGGGCTGCATCAAACCCTTGAGCTTTTATTTCATCCGGTCCTTTGGATTGTTCAATATATTGATAGAGAATTTTATCCAGTATTGAATAATCAGGTAAGCTATCGCTGTCTTTCTGATCTGGCCTTAACTCTGCGCTCGGAGGTTTTGTAATAATATTTTCAGGTATGATCTCTCTTTCCCGGTTTATATATTTTGCCAAAGCATATACCTGCATTTTATAGCAATCGCCTAGCACGCCAAGTCCACCCGCCATATCACCGTACAAAGTGCCATAGCCTGTACTTAATTCACTTTTGTTGGAGGTATTGAGAAGGATGTAGCCGAACTTATTTGCAATTGCCATCAACAGGTTTCCACGGCTACGACTTTGAATATTTTCTTCTGCTACATTAAAAGGTAAGTTCTTAAATAAAGGTTGCAGTTCTTTTGTAAACGCAGCATAAATATTTTCAATAGGAATAATATTGTAATCATTTTTCAAATTGATGCTGAGCTTTTCCGCATCAGTAATAGAATGCTCAGTAGAATATTGCGATGGCATCAAAACGGCTTTTACATTTTCACTTCCGAGTGCCTCACATGCTAATGCTAAAGTAACCGCACTGTCAATACCGCCACTGCTGCCGAGTATGGCTTTTTTAAAACTCATTTTTTCAAAATAATCTTTTATGCCTAATACTAACCCTTTATAGATATGTTCAATATTAAGGTTCTCATCAAGCGCAGCAGGATTCAGATCTTTGTCTGGCAATGCATGCGAAGGAGAAATAATTTCTCCTTCCACCGTACCATCATCATTTAAAACAAATGCCTGTATATCTTCTTTAAAACTTGCCAACCTGCCTCTCAGATTTGCATCTTTATCAAAAACCAGTGAAGTGCCATCAAAAACTATTTCTGTCTGGCTACCCACGGCATTGCAATAAAACATCGGAATACTATATTTCAGCACATTTGCTTTTACTGCCGCTTTGCGATCTTCATCATGAGTATAGTCAAAAGGAGAAGCCGAAATATTGATCATCATATCCGGCTGCTGTTTGATCAGCATGTCCATCGGGCAATTGATGTAAAGTGGATTATCGCCGAGGTTCCAGATATCTTCACAAATAGTAAGTGCTATTTTTTTTTCTTTGAAATTTACAATATCCCATTTAGTTGCCGGTTCAAAATAACGGTCTTCATCAAACACATCATAAGTTGGTAAACATGTTTTATGAATTACCTGTTGTATTTCTTTATCTGCTAAAAAAAATGCGGCATTAAATAAGTCCTTTCCTTCTACTACAGGATTGCGTTGTGGCCCTCCGACTATCACGGCGATGCCATCTGCATGCAACTTAATTTTATCAATTGCTTTTTCGCATTTATTTATAAAATCATTGAAGTATAAAAAATCTTTTGGCTGATAGCCACATACGCTCAGCTCACTAAAAACAATAATATCTGCAGACTGCTGCTTAGCATTTGCAATGGCCTCAATTATTTTTTTTGTGTTACTTTCAAAATTGCCAATGTGATAATTCTGCTGTGCTAAAACAATTTTCATTTGTATTTTTTTATCTTCTGAGTTACCCTTTTTGTATTGCAATACCTTTACGGGTAATTAACTTTATATTTATTTAATAATACTTTCTTTTGCAAAGTTAAATTATTCAATCTATGCGTTTGTTGATATGTTTTTTAATAGCAATTACCATTGTAAGTTGCCACGGCAATAATAAAATTCCTGATGTAAGCAATATCAAAATAAGCCTTACCACATATCGTTTTGAACGAGGTTTATTCAGCCTTAATACCAATAATCTCGGTCCGGGCCTTGATCAATTGATTGCAAAATATCCATCTTTTGGTGAAAATTTTCTGAGTACTGTTTTAAATACAGACCCTAAATGGCCTGCAGACAGTACTTTGAATTATGTTAAGAGCTTTATTTATTCTTACCGTCCAGTCTATGATAGTGCAGAAATTGTATTTAAAGATTTTACTCCTTATGAAAAGGAGATAGAAAAAGGGTTGCAGTTTGTCCATTTCTATTTTCCAAAATACAAAACACCTACAAAGATAATTACCTACATCGGTCCGTTGGATGGTTATGGGGACATACTGGATGAAGACGCATTTATTGTCGGCCTGCATCAGCACCTTGGTAAAAATTATTCCGCTTATAAAACAGTATGGGTAATGGAAACTTATCCTGATTATATGAGCAAGCGCTTTGAGCCGGAGTACATTTCTATAAATTGTATGAGAAATATTGTAACAGATATTTACCCGGAAAAAATGGAAGATAAAACGCTGGTAGTACAAATGGTAGAAAAAGGAAAGAGATTGTACATGCTCAGTAAATTATTGCCTTATACAGCAGAAAACAAACTGATTAGTTATACAGATGAACAGTTAAAAGGCTGCTATTCTCATGAAGCTGCGATATGGGATCTCTTTGTACAAAATAATTTTTTACAAACAATTGATTATAACATTACTAAAAACTATATTGGTGAAGGCCCCAAAACCCAGGAATTGGGAGATGCTTCGCCTGGAAATGTAGGCTCATTTTCCGGCTGGCAGATTGTAAAAAAATACATGGATAAAAATCCATCCGTGCCGTTGAAGCAACTGATGGAAACGGATGCGGAAAAAATCTTTGCGGAAGCTAAATATAAACCCTGATCAGGCAGCAACTTTTGCCTGCAATACAACCTCTGCGGGCTTTTTGCCTAGTTCTTTCATTACTCTGAAATGAGAAAATAATGCTTCTGTCATTGTCGGGTATTGATTGTAAGGAAGATTATGTTCCTTGCATTTTTCCTGAACTAATTTACTGATAGCAGGGTAATGAATATGACTTACCCTTGGAAAAAGATGATGCTCTATCTGGTAATTCAACCCACCAACAAACCAGGAAATTGCTTTATTGCCCATGGCAAAATTTGCAGTAGTTTTTATCTGATGTTCTGCCCAGGCAGTTTCTAAATGTTTTGTTTCGTCTAAGGGAATATGTTCAAACTCAGTATTTTCTACCACGTGAGCCAACTGAAATACCAATGAAAGTGAAAGACCTAACGCAACACTCATTGCAAGAAAGCCAATAGCCCAGCCGCCTATTCCCCATACATACATTGGAATAGCGATGAAAACAATTGCATAATAAAGTTTAGTTACCCAAAATATCACATGATTTTTTGTAGAAAGCTTCCAGGCTTCTGTGGTATAAATTTTACGGCTGAAATATTTTGTAAAATCCATTATCCATATCCAGAAAATTGATGATAATGAGTAAACAGGCAATAAATAAAGATGTTGAACTTTATGGGCCGGTACCCATTTTTGAGATTCGCACTGGCGGATGATAGGGCTTTTTGCAATATCATCATCAATGCCATCAACGTTAGTATATGTGTGATGAATGATGTTATGTTTCTGTTTCCAGAAATAAGAACTTGCACCCAAAGCGTTTGCAGAAAGTCCTACAAAATCATTGAGTTTTTGATTAGGGCTGTAACTGCCGTGGTTAGCATCGTGCATTACGCTAAAACCAATACCAGAAAATACAAATCCTAATACCATGCAAAGAATAATGGCAACAAAAGTTGCAGGATTTGCAAACATTAACACACAATAGATTGTGATGGCTGACGCCCACAAAATGATGGTTTTAGAATATAAACGCCAATCACCTGTCTTCTTTAATTTATTATCACTAAAATATTTTTCTACGCTGGTTTTTAAGCTAACATAAAACTCGTTATTTGAGTTGTTGAAGGTGATTTTAGCCATATTATTGGGTTCTTTTTATTAGTATTTACGCAAGTATAAAAATTCTTGTGTTACAAAGGTCTTAAAAAAGTAAATCTTGTAAAAAAAATAGCGATACTCTGGCGACAAATATAAGCAAATTAGGGCCAAACAGGCTAATTCATTTTAAACGGAGCACACATTTCAAAGGCCGGTATAGTCACTTTAAATGTTTGTTTATTATGTACATTTTCCATCAGGTAAGTTCCAAGCATTTTACCCATTTCGCTACGGAGGTTGCAACCACTGATATATTCGTAAAATGCGCCGGGAGCTATTTGCGGCTGTACACCAACTACACCATCACCTTCCACCTCACGCATGCTTCCGTTACTATCGTAAATATGCCAATGGCGGCTTAATAATTTTATGGGGAAGAGATTATTATTTTCAATGGTAATTTTATAAGCAAACAT
>JBDSIB010000008.1:0-4881 GCA_039918155.1 Ferruginibacter sp. | reverse complement strand
ACTGCATTAATGATTGAGAGAAAAAACTATTTAATTTATCTGTATCATTATTGATCCGGGAAATAAGATCACCGGTTTTATTAGCATTAAAAAATGCTACCGGAAAAGTCTGCAGTTTATTAAAGATGGTATTGCGTAAGGTAAAAAGCATTCTTTGCCCCACGCTACCCATTAACAATGTTTGAAAATAACTTGTAAATAAACCCACCAGGTACATACCTAATAAAATTCCGGAAAAAACAAGCACGCCATGATATTCTTTTGTCTGCACATAATGATCGATGGTATAACCAATAATTAATGGCCCCATCAGGTTTATAATTGCATTCAGCAAAATAGCGCCAAAGGCGATCAGCAGGTTTCTCTTTTCATGAGAAATGAGCTGCAGCAGGCTTTTCAGCGATGAGTATGTAGATGCTTTTTCCTGCTTGTCAGGAACAGCGTTAAGATTGTAATTCATAATTACTGGTGCTTTTTTGTGAATTTAAAAGCTGTACATATTCCGGGCTTGTATGCATCAATTCTTCATGCGTGCCCGAAGCCACCAGCTCACCCTGCATTAATAAAATTATCTTATCATAATTTTCTACTGTTGTCACTTTTTGCGTTACAGAGATCAATGTGAGGTCAGGATAATTTTTCTGAATATTTTTTAATATTTTTTCTTCTGTATTGTTATCAACTCTTGCAGTAAAATCATCCAGCAATAAAATTTTAGGGTTCAGCGCAAGCGCACGTGCAAGCATGAGCCTTTGCTTTTGCCCGCCAGAAAGACTGGAACCTCTTTCTGATACCATCGTTTGCAGTTTATCAGGCAATGCATCTATAAAATCTTTCAGCTCCGCTGTTTCAATTGCTTTTGCCAATGACTCATCCGTAGCATTATCGCCAAAGGCAATATTTTCTTTTATGGTCATGTTGAACATAATGCTGTCCTGGAAAACAAATCCCACCTGCCGGTGAAATGCTTCACTATTATATTCGGCTATCGTTCTATCATCAAACTTAATGTCGCCGGAAGTTGGCTGTATCAAGCCCGTAAGTAAATACAATAATTGTGTTTTGCCGGCGGCTGTTGGTCCTATTACTGCTGTTTTGGAACCCGGCATTGCAGTAAAAGAAATATCTTTTAGTACCGGCATTTGCCCATACATAATATTTACATGTTCAATTTCTATTTTACCTTTTAAAGGTTCGGTAACGGTACCTGTTTCGGCAGGCTCAGGCGCTTCTATCACTGTGCTGATGCGTTGATAGGAAGCAGATGCCTGTGCAATAATATTGCTCATAAAACCAATAACCAATATTGGAAAAATGAGCATTACCAAATAACTGTTGAAGGCTGCAAAACTACCAAGGCTCATGCTGCCTTCAATTACAAAATGGCCACCTAATGCTAGGATACTTAGTGCTGCCATGTTTGCGGTAAAAGTAATTACCGGAATTAAGCCTGCGAATAAACGTAATATGGAAAGCCCATAATGTTTTGCTTTTGTATTTGCTTCTAAAAATTTATTGTATTCCGGTATTTGAGAATTTACTACACGAATGATGGCTGCGCCTAAAATACTTTCATTGATAACTTTATTCAACCAGTCAATTACGGCACGGGCTTCAATAAATAATGCACGCACTTTACGCAGTACTAAAAAGAAAGTAATGCCGATGATCGGAATAGTAGCGATGATGCATAATGCCAGTTTCCAGTTGATGGTGATCAACAACACACTTGCGCCGATGATTATAAAAAGAGAAGAAACAATAGATACAATTGCCTGCGAAATAAAGATCTTTATGGAATCTACATCTGCTGTAAGATTGGTAAGCAGTTTTGAAGGATTTGCTTTTTCAATAAAAGCAAAAGATTGTTTTGATATTTTATCTGAAAGTGTTGCCCGCAGATCTCTTGCAACTTTTTCTGATGCATACGTTTGAAGGATGCTTTGTAAATAAGTAAAAACAAATATGCTGAGAACTGCCGCAGAAAACTTTATTAATACCGGGTTGATCTTGTACGTGCCGTTTGTGTAGGCATCTATCCCATCTGCAATTATTTTTGGCAGCCAAAGGTTAATGCCATTGCTTATAAGCGTAAATAAAATAAGTAAAAGAACAATACTTCTATAAGGCTTAAGTAAACTAAAAATTCCCGGTTTTTTTTCTTTAACTGGTTTTGCCATTGTGTAATTTATATCATCTGTACCTGCTTTACATTATAGACGAATGAAAAGCAGCAATATTTTACAGGTAAGTTGTAAATATAAATGGCCGGAGAAATGTATTTATAAATTAGCCGGGCATTTTTGTTAAATAGTTGCAATGATGTCAATGCCACCTTTCACTACCTGGTTAAGGTTTACATTTATTTTAGTGCCTATCGGCAAAATAAGATCTACTCTGCTGCCAAATTTTATAAAACCCATTTCTGTTGACTGTGATACTTTTTGTCCGACCTCAAGATAATTGACAATTCTTTTTGCGACAGCCCCTGCAATTTGTTTTACCAATATTTCTTTACCATCTTTTTTTATTACAACAGAATGTCTTTCATTTTCTGTAGATGATTTCGGATTCCAGGCTACTAAATATTTGCCTTTGTGGTATTGGCTGTAAACAACTTCGCCGCTGATGGGGTTACGGTTTACATGCACATTGGCCGGACTCATAAAAATAGAAACCTGCAGGCGTTTGTCTTTAAAATATTCTACATCGGTAATTTCTTCTATCACCACTACTTTACCATCGCAGGGAGAAACCACAGCAGTTTCATTAATTGTGTAGTTACGTGACGGTATGCGGAAAAATGAAACCACAAAAAGGACAAATACCAGTGTAATAATAAAAACGGCTACGCAAAGCCATAAAAGGGATGGCCCAAAAAACCAAAACATTGCAACATTGATGATTGCAAATAATAAAGTTACAATTGCAATAGATTGGTATCCTTCTCTGTGTATCGTCATTATACTGATATTGAGCGGCAAAGGTAAGAGAAAAGTGGGAGCGTTTCAAAGGTTCAAGTGTTCCAAAGGTTTAAGAGGTTTGTGAAGCTGCTGGTTTTAAAACACTATATATTTAAATTTAAGTCAGAGCCAATAACTTCATTTCATCAACTGCCTTTATTCCTATCAATTGTTCTAAATCACCTTTAATATCTAACATTAACGATGTTATAATAATTTCATTCCCATCTTTAAGTACAAATTTAAAATAGCGGTAAGCGCTCCAGGTGTACCATGTTGAACTTGCGCCATATGACGAGTATCGTTCAAGACGATCTATGTCTGTAAATGAGTATATAAAATTTATCTTGTCATCTGCGTAACTAATATCTCCCTTAAATCTATCGAATCTAAAAATCGAATTTCGATTTTTTAAAAAATAATTAATGTGAATTGACAGGGTTGGAATTATTGAAAAAATAAGAACAAAGGCTGTAGTAACATAAAGTGGAAAATCTAGTTTAAAGAAGTCACTTCCAATATAATAGTATAAAGCAGCATAACCCAATAGAGTTGTCACTGTTAAAGGCATTAACATTATGAGCTGCCTTCTGAAATTTATTTTATATTCAAACACCACTTTGTTTTTATAATTTTTCAATCTTTCAACTTACCTCCTTCCAATACTTTCTACAAGTTATTTAAAAATCCAAGTCCTCCATCTTTCCACTCTCAAAATTTACGAAGTTGCTGGTTTTTAAATGTCGCCATGAAAAACTACTGCTGAATGTCTAGCCCCGATGGAAGCGGCTACCACGGTGAGGATTTTGTGGGTTGGCTCGTGCCGGAGTAATAGCGCACAGCGGGACAAATGCTTATTTGAAAAACTTATGGCGGGCTACAAAAAAATTAAAGAAAGAATTTTACATAACACCATACGAACGGAATGGCTACAAGCATGGAATCGAAACGGTCTAAAAAGCCGCCATGGCCGGGCATAAAACTTCCGCTGTCTTTTACATTGGCAAGGCGTTTTAGTTTGCTTTCAAACAGATCACCGAGTGTACCGAAAACTGCACAGATGGCTGCAATTGCCAACCAATGTTTTACAGGAATTTGCTGAGCAAATGGTATAAAATAACCGAGTATCCCAATTACAACTATACAGAGCAAAGCGCCGCCAAAAGTGCCTTCCCAGGTTTTTTTTGGAGATATTTTACTAAAAGGTGTTTTGCCAATAAATGACCCGACGATGTATGCCATAGTATCGTTTATCCAAATGGAAAAAATAATGGCGCAGGGAAATAATGGAGAATAAATATTTGTGTCAAGCGCTTTTCCGCTTCCGTTAATGCCGAGATCAAGCATCATCATACAGGGCATAATGACATAAAAAAAAGCGAGTGGTATAAAGAAAAAATATTTTTTGATACTTATCTTTTTTACAATCTTGCTGAGCTCGTACAAACAGCCAAACATAATGCTGCAGAACAATATCAGAAAGCTATATTGATTGATAAGTAAACCTGCCAGCATTACCACTACAAAAATGACTGCAGTAAGCGACCTGGTTTTTAATGTTGAAATATTTATAGCCATATTATGCCTAATCTAAATTTGCAAATGAACGAAAGGGATCCTGCTCTGCGATCAATAAATTTTCTTTGGCATCAATCCTCGTTCTGTTTAGTATAGATACTTTATTGAATAACCAGAACAAGAATATCAATATCACGAGGGCGACAATGCTCACCCACCAGGAGAAGCTTGGATCTACATCCTGCATACTTACTTTCCCCGTTTTTTTGATGGTATAAAAAACAACTGCTAAAGCAATAAAATTATTTAAGAAATGCGCAAAAATATTTACCCAAATGTTTTTGCTTTTATAAAAAAGCAAGCCTAATACAAACCCTAAAACAGCCCGGCTTAAAAATAG
>JBDSIB010000007.1:0-16411 GCA_039918155.1 Ferruginibacter sp. | reverse complement strand
CCACTTGTGTTACTGTTGTTACATTCAACTTACCTTTTACTTTTACATTTGCAGGTTTATAATCGTACAGGCTCAGCTCAGTTACTTTCATCGAATCCAGCGTAAATGGCTGTGCTTTTAATCCTGTTATAAACAAACAGGTTGCTATAGGAAGAATTCCAAATATTTTTTTTATTTGTCTAAGCATTTTTTTGTCTTTTTATTTTATGGAAGTAATTTCTGATGTGCTGCTTATTTTATCGCCTGTGTACATCTCCATTTTTACAACGGTAACCGATGGTACATACCACATTACATAATGGATCTTAGGCATCTTATCTTTCATGGCTTCCATCATAGTTTTCATTTTTTCATCCGTACCATCCATTTCCATTTTAGAATCTACATCGTTACTTATCTTATATGCTTCAAATGTGCCGGCTGGTGTGGTTATAGATTCTTTTGCTTCAACTTTCCTGTTTTTAATAACGCAGGTTACTTTCATACTTTTTGTACCCATGGTAGTTGTAAAAGAATAACTTGCATCCGGTAACGCTTCTCCTTCTGAAACATTAATAGGAAATTGTACGACAGGAGTTTCTATTTTAGTTCCTTTTTTTTGAAGGCTTGCAAGAAAACCTGACATATCATACGAAAGCATTTTACCATCGCACATATATTTACCCGTACTTTTATAGTCGGCCAGTGTTGCACTATGGGTTTTGATCTCCACTTCAGATACTTCGGCACCGCTAACATTGCTGACTTTTGTAATAGTAGTAACGCTGGTACTGGTTTCTTTTCCCTGGGCATCTAAAGTATGTCCGTTAATAACAGCCCCTTCTTTAAATAATAAAAGAGAAGCACAATCACCGCCACCGTCGCTGGTAATTGCTGTGGCATTCGCAATGTTTTTTTCAGACCTGGTTGTATCTGTAGAATTGGTTGTATTACTTTTGCAGGCAATAAAAATGCTGAGGAAGGCAATTGAACTGAGAAGACTTTTCATGATAATTGTTTTAATACGACTGGGGTTAAGAATTTGTTTTAATGCTGATGTAAAACTCTATTAAAAAATACAGCATGTCAATTCCACATTTGGGGAGTATGCCAACACGATTACAAATAATAAAAGCGGAAAAATAGTTGTCCTTTTTGAAAACAAATTGGTGAAAGAGTGGGGAAGGGGAAGACTAATCCAGGCGGACGATTTTATGCTGCAAAGCTTTTGCTACGGCTTCTGTGCCGCAGTTTACATGAAGTTTGTGATATACATTTTGTAAATGCTTTTTTACCGTATCCATTGCAATAGAACATTTATCTGCGATCATTTTATAAGAATTTCCACGTACTAAAAATTCCAGGATCTCTTTTTCCCTGTCAGTAAGATTAAAGTCTTCCTTCAGTGCTGCATTTTTGCGGAAGTAGTGAAAAACTTTCTGCGCTACAAACGGGCTCATCGGTGTGCCGCCATCCACAAGCTCTTGCAGTGATTGTATTAATTTTAGAGGAGAAGTATTTTTTAGTAAATATCCGTCTGCTCCTTCGCAGATACATTCAAATATCCGGTTGTCATCATCAAAAACCGTGTACATCATTATCTTAATTTCGGGCAGTTCAGACTTTATTTTTTTTACCGCTTGTATGCCGTTTATACCCGGCATATCGATATCCATTATTACTAATTGTGGTGAAAGACTTTCCATTTGTTCCATCACTTTTGAGCAATTAGGAAATGCGCCAACAACATTAAAACCGGTGCCATCAGATAGCAGTAGTTCCAACGATTGCCTTAAGCGGGCATTATCTTCATATATAACTATTGGTATAGCCATTGATCGAAATTAATTTTACTAAGCTTCATAAACAATCACACAATCGGGTAATAGATTTTAAGAAACAATTTTCATATTCATTAATATTTTTGTGCCATTGCCGTCGCCCGATTCAATATGAATGTCTGCTTTCCATTTTTCAGCCCGCTGTTTTATATTTTGTAATCCATTTCCCAGCCTTACACTTTCCATATCAAAGCCTTTACCATTATCCTGCACCAGCATGTGAATTAAATTATGAAAATAACTAACTTCTACATTTGCTTTTGTAGCGTTAGAATATTTTGCAAGATTATTTACTGCTTCTTTAAATATCAGGTAAAAGTCCCTTCGCTGATCCATCGGCATTGTAATTTTTTCAGATTCATCCGGGAAAGAAAGTGTGGCATCAATATTTTTTCCATCCAGCATGTCAGCGGCATAACGCTTCATCCGCACAAATAAATTATCAAGATCATCGTATTGCGGGTTAATGTTCCAAACGATATCAGATAGCGATTCACTGATGCGTTGAATATCATCTCCGGCTTTTGACAGGTAAACATTTGCCTTGGCAGGATTGGCAACATTTCTTTTTGTAAGCTCATTTAAAATATTGATGTTACTTAATGATGCGCCAATGTCATCATGAAGATTTCGTGAAATATCATTTCGCATTTCAAGCAATAATTTTTGCTGCTCCAGTTTCTTTTTTAATTGATAACGGTTAAACAGGATGCCTGCAAGTAATAATAATATTGCAATGCCGCCAATTAAAAAATTACGGAACTGCTTCTGAGATTCGATTTGCTTATCTCTTAAAAGTTTTTCCTGCTCTGATAGTTTTAATTCCTGTTGATTATTTTTTGCAAGCAACATTTGTTTTTCCAGCTCTTCAGATTGTTTGCCAATCTTTGCATCCTGCAATTCTTTTTGTTGTGATAAAAGTATTATCTCATTTTCTTTTTGCTTCGCTTCCAGCATATTACCAGAGATGATGGCTTTTTGCTTTTCAATTTCCAACTGGCGGATACGTTGTTCTGTGTTAAGGCGTGTTATTTGATTATCTTTTTTTTCTGTTTCATACTTTGTTTTTATTTCTTCAATGGTTGAAAGGGTGCTAATGCTTGATATACTATCCCGGTAATCAATATACTTTCTGTAATTCTGATAAGCTTTTTGATAATCAGAATGTGAAGTATAGAAAGAACTTAATTTATTATATGCGTTGCTGATGTTTTCTTTATTATTTAAATTTTTTGCCAGCGCCAAAGCTTTATTGTAATAAATAATTGCTGTGGATGAATCCTGCGTGGCATTAGCCAGGTTGCCCGCCGATACATATAGCCTCGATAAAAGCTGCACATTATTTGTTTCTTCAAAAAGATCAATGGCTTTTTTTTGCCAGCTTAAAGCTGCCGGAAAATCTTTTGTGCGGCTGTAATAAGCAGACATGCCGGAGTAAGCACTCGCTTTTAATTTTGGATTGTTGATCTGCTCTGCATAATGTACAGACTGTTGCAGATGCTGTAGTGCCAATGGATAATCTGCTTTTAAAATATAGAGTTGACCAATATTAACATTAGTGATAGCAAGGCCTTGCAGATCATGAATCTTCTCCCTTATCTCAATACTTTCTTTTTGGTATGCAATTGCTTCATCTGTTTTTCCCATTAAATAATAGACTGATGAAATATTGCTATAACTTTCTCCTTCACCGGTTTCGTTATTATTTTTTTCGTATAACCGCAACGCTTTAAAAAACCATTCAATTGCATTATCCTTATTGCCGGTAGATAAATACAGGGAGCCAAGATTACTATACACTTCAGCAGTTTTACTGGACTGTTGTTTATCTAGCCCCATGTTGATAGCGGTTAAAAAACTTTGCTCAGCCTCTTTATTCTTTCCCATTTCCATATTGTAAACGCCTGCCCGGTTGTAATAGCTGATCAACAGCGTGGTATCTTTTAACTGCAAAGCAAGAGGTGTAATAAGTGAATCGTATTTTTTTACTTTGCTCATCTGACCATTCAGCATTTCTACTTCTGCCAGGCAATCGTAGGCGTAAGCTTCGCCTGTTTTAAATGCAACTCTCTTTGAGAAATCAAGCACTTGGCCTGCATAATGGGTTGCAGAATCATATTTTGCCTGTTTAGTAAAAAGGGTTACTTGCTCCAGCGTATTTATGATACCAATAGAATCTTTTGAAGTGTATTTCTTTTGAGCAGAAAGGGATAATACAAATAACGTACAGCAGCATACTGAAATAAAATATCGTAAGTAAAGCTTCCTCATTTTTTATAATACAGCCTTTTGATTATGAGGTAAAAGTAATAATTAGCTTAACAAATCAAAATAAAAGATATTATGTAATGCCTTTTTTTAAAAATATGTGGTTAGTGGGTATTGTTTTTTAATTAATTATGTTTCATTTTTATAAAAAAATTAGACATGCAACGCTTAATATTTCTACTCGTACTTTTTTTCACATTTTCTAAAGCTTATACCCAGAGTAATATTGATAAAGGGAATGAATGTTTTGAGAAGAAAAATTATCAATGTGTCATCGATAATTATATAATAGCGCTGGATCAAAAGACTTATAAAGAAAGTAGCCTGTATGTTGTGGAGTATCGTATCGGTAACAGCTATAATAATTTAAAACAGGATGATAAAGCCATAGAATTTTATAAAAGATCAATAGTAACAAATTCTTCGCAGGTTTCTTCTTTTTGGGATATGGCAGATATTTATTATGATAATGGTGATTTCAAAAATGCGCTAACCAATTACAAAACTGCTCTTAGTAATTCAAATGATACTATCAATAAAAGTGAAATAAACTGGTGGATCGCAAATACTTATTTTAAATTAAAAGAACATGACCTGGCTATTACAGAATTTAAAAAGTATACTGATAGCACAAATTATGTAAAAGCTACAGGGTTTGTGGCAGATGAATATTATTTATTAAAAAAATACGATAGTGCTATTAATTACTATAAAATATATCTTACAAGACTTCCTAAAAATGATTCTTTAATAAAAATAATAAATTGTTTTATCGGAAAAAGTTACCGCCAGTTGAATTTGCCGGATGAAGCGATGAAATACCAGGATGTAGCAATTGCTTTAAATCCGGTTTATACTGAAGCAAGGTGGGAGAAGGGAATATTGTATGCTAATAAGAAAGATTACGTAAAAGCTGTGGAGCAATATAAAAAAGCCTTTGAAAATTTAAGGCCTGACTCTGCAGATCATTATATATTGGCAGGTAATATTGCAACCTGTTATCAATTTAATAATAATTATGCTGAGGCTGTACTGTGGCAGCAAAAACGAATGGCTTATTCAAAAAACCGATATACGGAATACGCAAAGATTGCACAATTGCAATATGGTAAACTGAAACAAATAAAAGAGGCTGAAAAAACCTGTAAGGAAGCCATCACAAATTATGCGTTGGAGAGCAGTGCTTTAAAATCTTCCGCCAGTAGTTATTATGTAAAACTTAATAACATTGCCGGCGTTATAGCATTAGAGAAAAAGGATACCGTGACAGCGGTGGAAAATTTTGAAAGATCGCTTGCATTTGATAAAGATAATTTTGAGGCAAATGCAGGTGCTGCCGAAATTGCATGGGCAAGAGGTAAAGCAGATGATTACAAAAAATATTTTTCTAATATATTGAAATCAGATTATGATACTTTAATATCATCTCCAAAAATTATTGCAAATGTGTATGGTAGAGCTGCATATACTGATGCTACAGATAACAAACAACCTTCTTATTATAAATACAATGTTACACAGGCATTGTATTTTGATTCTTTACAGAAAGAAACATTGCTTTTATGGCCAAGAGTATTGCTGAATGATAGTTATAGCCTTTCAACGAAAAGAAAAGCCTGCTTAAACCTGTTGGAGAGAGGAATAAAATATTATGCCGCCGAGCCTGTTTTTGTGAGCAATCTTTACAATGCAAAAGCAGTTATGTTGGAAACAACTGATACGGCAGCAGTAGGCATTGCTTTAGAGACTGCAGTAAAAATAGCGCCGGAAAACATCGAGCCATGGAATAATTTATTAAAATATTATAGTAGTTATGATAATGCCAAAGGCTCTGTAATGGTAGAGAAATTAATAACAGTTTTGAAGAAGAAAAAAGATGCTGCAACTACTGCTGTTGCTTATGTATACAAAGGAGATTTTCTATGGCGCACAGATAAGAAAGAGGACGCCAAAAAGGCATGGCAGGAAGCATTGGTGTGGGATTCCAACAATGCTACGGCAAAAGAAAGAGCTAAAATGTAAAAATGTTATTTTTTAATGTGCATTCCTTCTGTTGATAACACCGCCGGCAGCTTCTTTAATAGTATTTGCAAATACAAATGCTTTTGGATCTACTTCGTAAACAAGATTTTTTAGTTTACGCAATTCCAGTCTTGTAATAACGGTGAAAATAATATCGCATTCTGAACTGATCTCAAATTTGCCTGGTAAAAACCCACGTTCACCTTTATAAACAGTGATGCCCCGGCCTAAATTATTTACCAGTTCATATTTTATGGCTTCGCTTTTTCCTGAGATAATGGTAACGCCGGTATAAGCCCGTATCCCTTCAACGACATAATCAATAGTACGGGTAGCGGCAAAATAAGTGAGTATCGAATACAGGGCTGTTTCAATACTAAATACATAGGCAGCAATAGAAAAGATGACGATATTAATGCCAAGAATAATTTCTGTAATGGTAAAAGATGTTTTCTTTAACGTATATAACGCTAATACTTCGATACCATCTAATGCAGCGCCGGCACGCATTACAAACCCAATACCCATCCCTAAAAATACGCCTCCAAAAATCGACATCAATAATTTATCGCCGGAAAAATCCTGGATATGGAAGGAATGAAAAAAATACATACATGCACCTAACAGGAGAACACTTACAAATGTTAGGAGAGCAAACCGTTTGCTTACCGTAAAGTAGCTGAGTAAAATAAACGGAATGTTCAGCGGTATGATAAGCAAAGAAGAAACGTGACGGGTACCCTGAATCAAAAGATAGATACCTGTAACACCACCATCGATCAATTGATTTGGTAAGAGGAAAAAGTTAATTGCAAAGCTGGATAATATTACACCGAATATTATAAAAAAGGCATCCTGCAGCATTTCTGCAAGATTTGGTTTTGCATGATGCGGCATTGTTGAAGCAATAGCTGCGTTTATTTCTTCTATCACCTGCTTCTTTTTTTGCTGCCTTTCATTTATTGCAGTTGCTGTAAAGTATTGGTGATTGGAAAGAAATTCAGCCTGCTGTAATTCCCATTCCTGTTCTGTTTCAACTATTCCATTTTTTTTGAATTCATTAAATAATTTTTTTGCATTTGGTTTATATTCATCCCCTCCCAGGTAAAACAGATCAGCATCACATAATATACGGCTAAGATGGTCCAATGGAGTTTGCGGAAGCTTTGTAGCCATTATCATCAAACATATTTTGTCAATCTGTTCAGGAGTATAATCAAAATCAGGGAGCTGTTTTTTTGCGATCTGGCAACCCAGGCTTTCATGCTCTTTATGATTCTGCAGAAAACCTGCATCATGAAAAAGTGCAGCAGTTTTTAACAGTACCAAGTCTTCACCTGTTACATTTTCGCCTGCGGCCAAATGCTCTGCTGCTGCAATAACATTTTTAGTGTGCTGCGAATTATGATAACTGATATAAGAAGGCAGTCCTGTTTCTAATTTATGAATCAAAAAAGAATAAGCCTGTTCATACTGCATGTTGGTATTTTTAGGTGAATTTAGTTCAGAACTTCATAAAGCATTACTTCTTCAGCCTTATTTTTTAAAGAAGACTGGCCTATAGGTTTGCAATTAAATGATTGTTTTACTTTTTCGTAGCAAACATCTGTGATCAATAACTGACTTTGCCCTGCAACTCCCTGTAAGCGTTGCGCAGTATTAACTGTATCGCCAATAACGGTATAGTCTAACCGCTTTAATGTTACAGATCCTATATTGCCGGATATCATTTCGCCGCTATTGATGCCGATGGCAACTTTCGGGCGGAAACTATTTTCTTCCGGTAAGGTATCAATAATATTTTTTATTGACAGGCAGGCGTCTATCGCACGGTCCAGATGAAAATCACCTTTGAATACGGCCATTATACAATCACCGATAAATTTATCAACCGTCCCATTTTGTGCAATTATTTCTTTTACCATTACATCAAAATACTGGTTCAGCATTTTTACTACAACATCCGGTGTTTCTTTTTCACTGATAGAAGTAAAACTGCAGATATCAATAAAAGCAACCGTCGCTTCCAGTGTTTCATTATCCGTTAAAGAATTTTCATATTCTCTTGTACCCATAAAGCTCAGCACATTTTCATCTACATACATTTTAAGGATATTGTTTTCCTTAATTGCTTTTAATGTATCCCGAAGTTGCTTTACATGTTTAATGGTTTTTTCCATTGTCATTTCCAGATCTTCAAAATTTACCGGCTTTGTTACAAAATCAAAGGCCCCACGATTCATTGCAGTACGTATATTATCCATATCGCCATAGGCAGATACCATCACCGCTTTTATGAGCGGATTAGCTTCTGCAAGTCTTGAAAGCAACGTAAGGCCATCCATTTCCGGCATATTGATATCGCTCAGCACAATGTCGATATCCGGGTGCAGTTTTATTTTTGCCAATGCATCATTGCCATTCATTGCAAAAATAAACTCGTATTTCTGTTCTCTTATTTTCTGCCGAAACTTTTGCCGGATAAGGGTTTCCAAATCCGTTTCGTCATCCGCTACTAGAATCTTTGTCATCTTTATTTTGTTTTTAATTTTTCCTTTAATGCAGAAAAATCTACTGGTTTGGTTAAAAAATCGTCGGCACCCAGGCGCATAGCTTCATTGTAATTGTCACTATCGCCGTAGGCAGTAAGCATCATCACTTTTGGTGGTGGCTTTTCATATTTTTCTTTGATGTGTTTTAAAAGTTCTAACCCACTCATGCCGGGCATATTAATGTCGGAGAGTATCAGTACAGCTTCATGCTCATTTTCCTGCATGTATCTCAGCGCTTCCTCACCGGAAAAAGCAAAAGCAAATTCAAGTTCATTGCTTTTTATTTCTTTGCGAAACCTTTGCTCAAACAATACTTTTACATCCGTTTCATCATCTACAACTAAAATTTTCATAATTGTTTTTTATAATGGTAAAATAATTTTGAAGGTAGTTCCTTTTTTTTCTATGGTCTCTGCAGTTATCGTTCCTGCATGTCCTTTTGTAATGATATCATAGCTCATACTCAAGCCCAGGCCCGTTCCCTGCCCGGTAGGCTTGGTAGTAAAAAAGGGTTGAAAAATTTTATCAATAACATTTTGCGGAATGCCATTGCCATTATCGCTAACGGTTATTAAGAGCCCCTCCGCCCCTGAAGGGGAACCAGAACGCTTTGTACTGATAGTTACTGTTGGCTCGTATTTGATTGCTGTAGGGTCTGAAGTAGCTGCCAGAGCTTTTTCATGTACTGCATAAAATGCATTGGTAAGTAAGTTTAAAATCACTCTGCCAAGTTCCTGCGGCAGTACATTTATTTTGCCAATGCTATCATCAAAATCAGTCAGCATCGTAGCATTAAAACTTTTATCTTTTGCTCTTAAGCCATGGTAGGATAGGCGCAGGTATTCATCACATAAGGCATTTATATCTGTAGGTTCTTTTACCCCTGTGCTACTCCGTGAGTGCTGCAACATGCCTTTTACAATTGCATCTGCCCGCTTGCCATGGAATAGGATCTTCTGTTCATTTTCATCCACATCTTTTGCCAATGTTTTTACCTCTTCGTAATCATTTTTATCGATGGCAGTTTTTATTTCTTCTATCAATTCTGTATTTAATTCGGAAAAATTGTTGACGAAGTTTAAAGGGTTCTGAATTTCATGTGCGATGCCGGCGGTAAGCTCTCCAAGGCTTGCCATTTTTTCTGATTGAATAAGTTGGGATTGTGTGTCTTTTAAATTATGGTAAGCTTTTTCAATTTCTATTTTAGAGCGTGACCTTTGCTTATTGGTACGATACATAAATGCGATTATGAGGAGTAAAAGTAAAAGGCCGCCTGCGAAAAACCAGGTCTTTAAGGTGGCTTTATATGCTGTTACCGCATCTTCTTTTGCTTTTTGTTGTTCCATTTCTTTAAACTGCTGTTCACTTGCAATAGCCTGTATATTTTGCAAGGCTTCATTGCCTGATACACTGTCTTTATATTGACTTTCTATCGTCATATATTTTACAGCGCTGTCGTATTTACTTTGTTGCTTGTATAAGTTTGCCAATAAGCCGGCAGAAGAATATATAACCGATAAATAAGAATGTGAAGAAGCACTATTATAAACCTGGTATGCATATTTAAATGAAGAGTCTGTTTGGCCAGCTTTATTGTAAGACTTTGCCAACAGGATCATCATCGCATTGTAATTATCCATTCTTTTACCAAGCAGCGATCCACTCAAAGCAAGTTTATAATAATAAAAAGCGGAATCATATATTTGCTTCGATGAAAAATATCCAGCCAATCCACCGCTTCCTAATTGCAGCCATAAATTATAGTTATCGCTTACTTTGCCAAGGTTGTATAATTTGCTGAAATAATATTTTACAGAATCCTGTTTATTGATCTGGGGCAAAGCATAATATAATCCGAGGGAATTATTTTGAGACATTACGAAATAGCTGGTATCACTCAGATCTTTTATGCTTTTATTATCAATCATCACCTGTCGCCTGTTTAAAATAGAACGGAGCATTTTCATATTTCCTGTCCGCATATAGATCTGCGTTTCCTGGCGTAGATTGCTAAATAAGCTGGCGCTATCGCCAATACTTTCTGCCAAGGCTTCGCTTTTTTTCAACATGTTCAGTGACTGACTCAACCGTCCCCAGTTATAATAATATTGTGCTAAATGATCTCTTGCATCCTGCAACCCGGGAATGTAATTAATTCTTTCGGCCACAGCAGCAGCCTGGGTTAAAAAAGCTTCAGCAGAATCATTCTTCTCAGCTTTCATGTAGTATGCAACACCGGCATTTGTAAGATATTTTACAAAATTACTATCAGGATTTCTTCTACCTGCATCTAATTTTTTTTGATCTACCACTGCATCCTGTGCCTGGCAGAGAATAGAAGTAGTTAAAAGAAAAAGTAAAAAGAATGTTTTTCTGATCATAATCAATCAAATGGTAATAGAATAGTGAATATGGTGCCCGGATTTATGCTTAGTATTTCAGTATTGTTCATTTCTTATTAATTTTTTTGTTTTCTTTAGCAGCAGGTAAATAATTTTCTTTTGAGACTACTTTCTTTCCTGTTTTTTTCTCTAAATCAATTCTTGCTTTACCAGCAACTGAGCCACCTTTTTTTGCCGCTATTTTGTTTTCCACAAAACCTTTAGGGTTTTTATTTTTTACAATAGCTGTGGTAGATGCTTCACCCAGCATAGAGAAAATTAATTCTAAATCATTCATGTGGTCCCGCAGATTTTGGCTTTTTAAGCCTTTAACTTTTTTGTATTGAGCAGGTGTTAACCCAAATGCCGCTTTGCTTATTTCTGCTGTAAGTATAGCATATTCTTTTTGTTCTTTAACACCCCTTGATTTCCACTCGCCAGTTAATTCTTCTCTTATAGCTATACTCCTCATTCGTTTTTCAATCCAGTCATCTGGGTAACCTTTTAATTTGTACAGTTCTCTTGTTCGTTGTGTTGCCAGTTCGGGATTTTCAATTTCATCTAATCTATCGGAACCAACCTGGGCAAGCCAAAGTTTAAATGGTTCAGCTTTAGGAGAAGGAATGGATTGAATGATACGAAAAAGGCTTTTTGAGTCTGCACAGTCTGTGGTATATTTTTTCCCATCAGGAGATTCTAATTTCAGTTGTACGATAATTTCGTACAACTGAATAAAACCTTCTTTCTGAAGTTTAATTTTCAAATCGCTCCAATATCTCCTCGGATTATTACTTTCTGACAAGATTTCAATAATATCTATTATTGAAAAATACCATTTCCGTTCTTTTTCATTCCATTCTGAGCGAACTCTTTTGCTTTCAAATAATTTAATGTTACTCATAAAAATCATATGGGTAATTGAATGGTAAATGTCGTACCTCTTTCTGTGCCTGCGTTTCCTTTATTCACCGATTCTACTTTTAATAAGCCGCCATGTGCTTTAATAATATCATAGCTTAAACTTAAACCTAATCCGGTTCCCTGCCCGGCAGGTTTTGTAGTGAAGAATGGTTGGAAGATTTTTTCTTTTACTTCGTCCGGAATTCCGTTTCCATTATCAGCTACTTTTATTTCAATATGATCACTAATTTTATGAGTAGAAACCGAAACTGTAGGGTCATATATTTCTCCTGCAGGTGCGTTCTTCTTTTTATCATTCACCGCATAAAAAGCATTGGTAAGAAGATTCAAAATTACCCGGCCAATATCTTGTGGAACTATATTTATTTTTCCTTTTCCTGTTTCATTATCAGAAAGACTTTCATCAAAATCGGTTTTCATTGTTGCATTAAAACTCTTGTCTTTTGCACGCAAGCCGTGATAAGCTAACCGCAAATACTCATCTGCAAGCGCATTGATATCTGTTGGTTCTTTTTGCCCTGAACTCGCCCTGGAGTGTTGCAACATTCCTTTTACAATAGCACCGGCACGCTGGCCATGGAAGAGTATCTTTTTTTCATTGTCATTAATGTCATCTGCAATAGATTTTGCCTCATCTATATTCCCCTTATTTAATTCTTCTTTCATTTCAGTTATCAATTCTGAATTTACTTCTGAAAAATTATTTACAAAATTCAAAGGGTTTTGTATCTCATGTGCAATGCCTGCGGTTAGCTCACCAAGCGAAGCCATTTTTTCGGATTGTACTAATTGGCTTTGTGTTGATTTGAGATCTTCCAGCGACTGCTGCAATTGTTGTGTACGATGTTTTACTTTTTCTTCCAGTACTTTATTTTCTCTTTGCAATCTACGGGAGCGAAAAACAATGTATGCCCTTAATAAACCCAGCATCAGCAAAGCAAATACTGTATATGCCCACCATGTTTTATACCACGGTGGTGTTATCGTAAATGTAAATGCTGCCGGTTTGCCCCATTTGCCATCAATGCCTTTACTATTAACTTTGAACGTATATTTCCCTGGGGAAAGATTCAGATAATTTTCTGTAAAAGGATTGCTATTTGGGACGCTCCATTTTTTATCGATTCCTTCTAGAATATAGGAATACAAAGTAGTGTTTGACCGAACCAGGCTTGCCTGTGTAAATTGAAATTGCAGGTAGTTTTGAGTATTAGGAAGCGAAAGATTTTCCGGTAAATTATAAGGCCCGGAAACGTTGTCCCATTTGGTTTTAATTTTACCGGCATTCAACGTATCTGAAGAACTGCTGGTAAAATATTGCGGCTGGCCTAATATAGTAAATCCTGTGATGTAATTTTCAACAGAATCAGCACTGGCATTCATTTCGTTGATAAGGGTAATGCCATTATCACCCCACAAATATTTTCCATCATGTGTGACAGCATCGGTAGACCAGGAGTTCGTTTCCTTTACTATTCCCTGTGATTTATTTAGTATTGATATTTTCCAGCCCTTTGCAGAATCACCGGGTTCAGGAGCCGTGATCATACTGATCTTTTCTTTGGTACCGGCCAATATAATCCCTTTATATTCTAATAGGGATAATACTGCATTATTTGACAATCCTTGCTTTGTTGAAATACTGATGATAGCACCTTCTTTAATGTCTGCCACATAAATACCCTTATCAGTTCCGATCCACATGCGGCCATATTTATCTTCCAACATCATGCGAATGCAGGTATCCCTTAAGCCAGGTTGATTGTTTAAATATTTTACCGTTCCATCAGCAGTGTTTACTATATTTATTCCACTCTTTAGAGTAGCCAGCCAGATCAATCCATTCTTATCCTGTTTTACATCCAATATAGCATCATCGCTCAAACCTCCCATAACATCTGTATGAAGAATTAATTTTTTTGCAGAATCTAATAAGGATATTCCTTTACTTGGCCCGGTTACCCAAATATTACCTGAGGCATCCTTAAATGTTACATAAACTGTATCGCTTATCAATCCTTCTTTTTTAGTGATTTTTGAAAGCGTGTTTTTAATTGGGTCAATGATATTAAAACCTTCATCTGTAGCTACTACAATGTTCCCGTTTTTATTCCAAAAACTCTGAACAAAATCGTTGCTTAAACCACGGGATTTATTCAGTAAATGCATTTTCGTTCTTTCCGGATCTGCGATTAAAACACCTTTTTGTGTGGCTATCCAAAGGTTATTGGCGCCATCTTCCATTAAACTTATTATTTGGGTTGATCCTAATGGATGAACTGTTTCACCATTTTGATCAATGATATTTATACCTGAAGTATTTGCAACCCATATTCGTTTCTTATTATCCTGCAATAACGAAGCAATTACATCACCTGTTAATCCATTTTTTTGGGTAATGGTTCTTACTTTCTTATTTTTAATGTCGGCCACATCAATACCGGTTCCGGTTCCTCTCCAGAGATAACCTTTATCGTCAAAATATAACCAGGTGGAAAAAATGCCTGCCAATCCCTGGGACTTACCGTAATGTTTTATAGTCCCATTTTTAACTTCAATTGCATCCACACTACCATTAAAGAAGCCTGCCCATATTTGCCCATTACTATCTTTTGTAATTGCAGTTACTGAATCGCTACTGAGGCCATTATTTTTACCCAGGTATTTTATTTTTCCTGATGCTGCATCAATAATATTAATGCCACCTGCCATGGTCGTTATCCAGATATTTTTAGAATCGTCCTCTACTATTTGCAAATCATTATTTTGATTATTATTTACAAAACAGGAAGTATCGGATAGCCAGGTTTTTGCATCAATATTTCTATATGTTAATGCTTCAGTATTGATGATACTAACTGCCTTACCTGGTATGTTATAAACCCAGATGTTACCGGCTTTGTCAACGGTCATTTTATCAAGCCCATTAACGCTATGCACTATTTTATTGGAATAGCTGATGGTACCTTTATGCAGATTGATCATTCCAACAGCAGCCTGATTTATAAACCAAATATTCCCTTTACTATCTTCCGTAATACCTACAGGGGTTGGACCAGCTATCGCTCCTTCTACAAAGGTTTGGAGATGCTCTCCATCATATCGGAAAAGTCCTTCTCTGCTACCAATCCATACATGGCCATAGTGATCTTTGAATAAGGTAGTAATAAATTTCCCCTGCATGCCTTGCAAAGCACCGAAGTCATAAATATCCAGTAATTTATTTTTTTGTAATACAGGATTTCCTGCTTTTATTGTGGGAATAATGCCTAACAGGGAAGTCGTAAAATCCAATTTATTTGATGGCATTTTATCTAAACTGAAATCTTTAGATGGAAGTTTATTGAAATCAAATTGAACTTCTTCAGGTGGAGCAGCAAAAATTTTAAAGCCAGATGAATCGTATGGAAATTCCGGTAATGCATTAATGTCAAATTTATTTACCGAGGCTGTAATGCCGGTCTTACTTATTGTATCCCAGGTTAATTTTTTTGGAGCGCTAAAAACTAACGGTACCGTTTGTGGTTGTGTATAGCCCAATTCATTTTCCGGAAAGGGAATGTTACCGGAATTATTACAGGATTGTAAAATGAGCAGGAAAGAAATAAAGACAGTTACACTAAAAAAACTTTTGTAAGACTTGTACATTAATTTTAGTTTTTATTAAGACCTGTTTAAAGGTAAAGAAATAATAAACTCAGTTCCGGAGTTCCCATCACTAACTACTTTTATTTCGCCTCCATGTGCTTTTACAATATCATAGCTCATGCTTAAACCCAGTCCTGTACCTGACCCCGATGGTTTCGTTGTAAAAAATGGTTGAAATATTTTCTCTTTAACTCCATCCGGAATTCCATTTCCATTATCGCTAACTGAAATTAAGAGCCCTTCTGCCCGTACTTGCCCCGATTCTTTCGGGGAAGGGGAACTAGTCCGCTTTGTGCTGATAATTACAGTCGGCACGTACTCAGCTCCCCCTTCAGGGGGTTGGGGGGCTTCTTTCTTTTTTTCATTCACCGCATAAAAAGCATTGGTAAGCAGGTTTAAAATGACTCTACCAATATCCTGCGGAATAATATTGACATGGTTAAGTGATTCATCAAAATCAGTTTTAATAGTCGCATTAAAACTTTTATCTTTTGCCCTTAAGCCATGATAACTTAAGCGCAGGTATTCATCTGCAAGTTTATTTATATCCGTTGGTTCTTTTACACCTGCACCTACACCTGCGCTTGACCGTGAGTGTTGCAGCATTCCTTTTACAATGGCATCTGCCCGCTTGCCATGATGATTTATTTTTTCAAGATTAGATTTAATATCATTCAGTATTTCATTTTCTAATTGTTCATCTCTATCACTACCTGATTTTCCTTTTTCGATTTTTAATTCTTCTATCAGTTCATTGCTTACTTCACTAAAATTATTTACAAAATTCAATGGGTTCTGA
>JBDSIB010000006.1:0-8141 GCA_039918155.1 Ferruginibacter sp. | reverse complement strand
CAGTTTCATCAAATTCGGACTACTTTTCGAAGCATACTTCCTATTCATTCAACCCTTTCCCATTCAAAATACCAGGTATACTTTTTTCAATTCTTGCCTCCCGTGTTTTGGATTGTTTAGCCGCAGCAAAAAACAAAAGGTATGCTCTTTGCCTGCCAGGCGTTAATACTGCAAAAGCTTTTTTCAAAGAAGCATTGGCTTTTAATTTCTTTTCAAATTCTTCAGGAATGCTGTATTCGGTTGTCTTTTTTAATGCTACTTTCAACCCTGCTTTTTCTACTTCAATGGCTTCAAATATATAAGCCTTTAGGATTGTTTTTAATTTTACTATTTCTTTTACATTGGTGAAACGTGCCTGCCTTGCTGCCTGCACGTTTTCTGTTTGCTGTATTAAAATATTATTCGTATCATTTAATAAGGATCCTTTAAAAAACAACAATGCACAATATTCTTTAAACACATGGATCAAAACAACATTGTGTTTTTCAAAACTATAACAGGGACATCCCCATTTCAATTCCTCCGTTAGCCCGCAGTCCAAAACAATCTTTCTTAACTCTTCTATTTCCTTCTGCCATTGTAGATTCTTATCAAAATAAAAATCTACTTTATCATTTGTTAGAATCTTTTTCATTTAGAGTCATCTTTTTTTATTCCATGAAATTAAGAATTATTACTTCCAGCAGGCCTGGATTTTAAACCTGCTCTCAGCAAAGTATCAGCTATGAACCATTAACTATTTACCATGAACCATTGACCATTGACTTAATCACGAATTCCAACCTTGAACCCCTGAAACCTCTTGAACCTCTTGAACTTCCCTCAACCATCCAACTAATCCCCCAACCCCTTCCTCAATATCTCCCTCACTTCCCTCCCCGATTGTTTCAGATCACTGTCTTTCCATTTGCCTTTAGAAGATGCAGATGGCAATAACACCGAGCAGGTTTCCTCCTTATCAGAAACAGACCAGGTAATTAAGCTTAACTTTTTTTCATTCGCCCACTGAATATATTTATGCCATTCCGCTTCGTCTATCGGTCCGTCACCGGTCGCTTTCATACCGGCACTTTCAGAGATGAATATGGGTAATCCCATGGCCATTGCACTGTCAGTTCTGTTCCGTAACTCCTGTTTGTGTGTACCTGCATAAAAGTGCATACTGTACATAATGTTGCTGTAACCTTTTATCGGATCCTGCGCCGGTGCCATCACATACTGGTCCCAATGCGGCGAACCGACGATAATGATATTATTGGCATCATACTTCCGGATGATGGCTATTAATGTTTCTGCATAGGCTTTTACTTCCGGCCAGGTCTCATAGTCAGGCTCATTGAATAATTCATAAATAATATTTGGGTAACCAGCATATTTTTTTGCCATTTCACCAAAGAAGGTCATGGATTCCGGCAAGTTGATATTGTGCGAATGCCAGTCAATGATCACGTACATTTTTTCCTTGATGGCAGCATTAATTACTGTTTTCATTTTCTGTGTATTCCACTCAGGTTTTTCTTTATAACCATTCCCAGGTTCTACACCCATAGCTGCACGTACCACGTTGCAGTTCCAGTCTCTATGCAACCATTTTACTACATCCGCATTGTAAAAGCGTGGATGAAAACACAGCCACCCAAAGCTCATGCCCCGCAATACGATGGGGTTACCACTGGTATCTGATAGCTGTGTACCCACTAAGTGTAGGGGTGATTGGGCATTGGTTCTCATTGAAAAAATCAACAGGAAAAGTAAAATTAATTTTGACTTCATAATTAAATATAAATTCTAAATTTTAAATAATAAATTCTAAAATAAAATGCAGTATCGAATAGAACAGACCTACATCTGACATCATACATCTTAAATGCTAAATTCTAAAATGAAATGCAGTATAAAACAGCACGGACTCAAATCTGACATCTGACATCATAAATCATACATCTCAAATCAAATTCAGTATCGAATGGAACAGACCTACATCTGACATCATACATCTTAAATACTAAATTGTAAAATAAAATTTACTATAAAAACAGCACAAACTCAAATCATAAATCCTAAATCATACATCCTAAACCATAAATCCTAAATCATAAATCCTACATCCTAAATCATAAATCCAAAATCATATATCCCCAATCCTTTCCCGTTTATCAACTTTCTCCTCTCTATCCAAATTTCATCCATTAACTTTGGGGTACATGATGAAATCGCTCAATATCATTGCCAACTCATTGCGGCTGACCGTGCAGGAACTGAGGGTGAACAAACTTCGTACTGCACTCAGTCTGACCGGCGTAGCATTTGGTATCTTTTGTATCATTGGCGTGCTGGCCACGGTGGGCAGCCTGGAAAGAAATATCCAGGACAATATCAACAGCATGGGCAGCAAAACCATCTACATTGATAAATGGGATTATAGTGGCGGTCCGGATAAACCCTGGTGGAAACTGCGGGCAAGGCCGGTAATGAAATATGAAGAAGCAGCAGAAGTAAAACAACGCAGCCTGCTGATGGATAATATTACTTTCTTAATGCAGACGAATACCAATCTTACCCATAACAATGATGTATTGCAGAATGCGGTAGTGTATGGCATTAACCCGGCACAGATCGATATACAACCGATCACTTTTGAAGATGGCAGGTATTTCTCGCCTACAGAATTTTCCTTTGGCTCCAGTGTATGCCTCATCGGGTTTACCAATGCCGAGAATTTCTTTGGCGAAGCTTCCCGTGCTTTGGGAAAAGAGATCGAGATAAAAGGAAGAAAAGCCACCATTGTGGGTGTGCTGCAAAAACAAGGTAAAAATTCTATCGGCTGGAATTACGATGATTGTGTGATGATGCCTTATAATTTTTGCCGGAAGGTATTTGATGAAAAAAATTCCAATCCCATCCTGATCGCAAAAGGCAAAAGCACCGTATCGGTGGATGACTTTACACAGGAGCTGCGGGGGATCATGCGGCAGATACGCAGGCTGAGCCCAACGGAAGAAGATAATTTTTCCCTCAACAGCGTGGAAGCATTCAGCAAAGCAGTATCCTCCTTTTTTGTTACGATCAATATTGTAGGTTCTATCATTGGTGGTATTAGCCTGGTGGTGGGCATGTTCGGCATTGCCAATATAATGTTTGTAACGGTGAAGGAAAGAACCCCCGTGATCGGCCTTAAAAAAGCGATAGGTGCTAAAAAAAGAAGTATCCTCTTCGAGTTTTTGATGGAAGCTGCCTTGCTTTGTATTATGGGTGGTGCCATCGGTTTACTCTTCGTGTATATCTTAACGTTAATCCTCTCCGGGCCGCTCAATTTCCCGGTATATATTTCTTTACCAATGTTATTTGCCACTATTGTCATCTGCCTGGTGACGGGTGTACTTGCGGGTATTATTCCGGCATCGCAGGCTGCGAAATTGGATCCGGTGGTGGCGATAAGGAGTTAGGGATGGAGGTTCAAAAGTTCAAAAGGTTCAATAGGTTCAATGTTGGGCGGTCAGCTAATTTCTGAATAGTTGAATGGTTGGGGAGGTTCATAAAATAGAAAAAGTAAATAAAGTTTATAGAGTTTATAAAGTATTTTACTTTATTCCTATGTACAATTATTTTATTAATTGACGGATCAGCTATGAACTATCAACTATTAACCATTCACTTAACTTCTTTGCAGCTTGGCGTGAAATAAAACCACAGAGTTAAAAGAGTTTTTTCACAGAGATACACAGTCCTGGTCTTAAAAATCAATCCCGATAAAGTAACTTTGAAGCGTAATTGGCCGATGAAAGTTGGCAGTTGACCGGGGAAGCTCGATCAACGACCATCAACCAACGGCTTTTGAACTTCTTGAACCTTTTGAACTTTTGAACTTTTGAACAACAAACCCTCTATAACAATACTGTCCATCGAATCATCCTGTGATGAAACATCTGCTGCTGTTTGCTGCGATGGGAAAATATTGAGCAATATCATTGCGACGCAAAAGATACATGAACAATATGGCGGTGTAGTACCGGAACTGGCAAGCAGGGCACATTTGCAGAATATCGTGCCGGTAGTAGATGCGGCATTGAAGCAGGCTAATATTTCCATGGACCAGTTAGATGGCATTGCGTTTACACAGGCTCCCGGTCTTATTGGTGCATTGCTGGTTGGGACTGAATTTGCAAAATCACTGGCACTGGCATTAGACAAACCTTTGATCGCAGTGCATCATATGCAGGCACATGTGTTGGCCAATCTTATTGAAACACCACAACCTACTTTCCCGTTCTTATGCCTTACCGTTAGTGGCGGACATACCCAGATCGTTCTATGCAACAGCCCTTACGACATGAAAGTGATCGGCCAAACCATTGATGATGCTGCCGGAGAAGCTTTTGATAAAACAGCTAAATTGCTCGGACTTCCCTATCCCGGCGGACCGCTGATAGATAAATATGCCAAAGAGGGAAAGCCTGTTTATGCTTTTCCGGAACCAAAAATAGAAGGGCTTAATTTTAGTTTTTCCGGGCTTAAGACTTCCATTCTTTATTTTTTAAACAATGCCGGTGCAGCCAATGTATTTAAAGAAGCTTTTACGGCTACCGCAACAGAACGCCAGGCATTCATTGATGCTCACCTGGCAGATATCTGTGCCTCGGTACAGGATCGTATCATCAGCATTTTAATCAATAAATTAAAAAAAGCTGCTTTGCAAACGGGCATTAATGATGTCTGCATCGCCGGTGGCGTAAGTGCCAACAGTGGTCTGCGAACTGCATTAAAACAAACCGGAGATCAACTCGGTTGGAATACTTTTATTCCCAAATTTGAATATTGTACAGACAATGCGGCCATGATCGCCATCACCGGGTATTATAAGTATCTGAATAATGATTTTGCGGAGCTGGATGTGATTCCGGCAGCGAGAGCGGGATTTTAGGAGGTAGAAGCTATTAGCTGTTAGCTGTTAGCTTTGATCCGTTCGCTTTAAATAATGAGTTTTTAATAATGATTTTGTGCCGGCAGCAGGGACTGCATTTTAAGCTTGGGGCTATGAGCTAACGGCTATTATCTATAAGCCATTAGCTGTTAGTTTTAAAAATGAAATTGAATTATAATAATGCCCGAAAAACAAAACATAGAATACAAACAAAGCTGGCACGATGATTACCTGAAATGGGTTTGCGGTTTTGCCAATGCACAAGGCGGTGTAATATTCATTGGTAAAGATGATAATGGTAAAGTAGTTGGCATTAGCGATTACAAAAAGCTGATGGAAGAAATTCCCAATAAAGTGAAAGACCTTATGGGTATCTTGGTTGATGTAAACCTGCATCAAGAAAATAATCTGTATTATCTTGAAATAATTACACAGCCCTATGCTGTACCTATTTCATTACGAGGCAGATATTATTATCGTAGTGGCAGCACCAAGCAGGAATTAACAGGCGCAGCACTCAATGAATTCCTGTTGAAGAAATCAGGTAAAACATGGGATGATGTAATTGAAACAAGAGCAACATTTGACGACATTGATGAAAAGACAGTTAAAATATTTTTGGCTGCTTCTCAAAATACCGGTCGCCTTCCGGAAAATGACGGACTTGACTTGCCAGAATTATTTGAAAAATTACGTCTTACAGAAAACGGGCAATTAAAAAGAGCAGCCATTATTTTATTCGGTAAAGACCCAGGTAAATTTTATCCGGGCCTTTATGTCAAGATTGGCAGGTTTGGGAAAAATGATACAGACATTATTTTTCAGGAAACAGAGGAAGGGAATTTAATTATTCTTCTTCAGGCCGTTTTAAATCAACTCAACCATAAGTTTCTAATTCGCTCAATTGGGTTTGAAGGAATGCACCGCATTGAAAAGGGAGAATATCCTTTAGCCGCCATTCGTGAAATGTTATTGAATGCACTGGTGCATCGCAATTATATGGGTGCACCGGTTCAGATCCGTGTGTATGACGACAAAATAAGTATCTGGAATGAAGGCGCTCTGCCGGCAGGTTTAACACTGGCTGCATTAAAACATTCTCATTCTTCAAGACCAAGAAACCCAATCATCGCTGATGTAAGTTTTAAAGGCGGCTACATTGATGCATGGAGGCGGGGCACGATTAAAATTTTGGACACTTGTAAAGAAGCAGCATTGCCTGAACCCGAAATGCAGGAGCAAGATGGCGGTTTTAGCATTACTCTTTTCAAAAATAATTTGACAGAGGACCAGTTAATAAAGTTGGGGCTTAATGACAGGCAAGTAAAGGCAGTAAAATATGTTTTAGAAAACAATAGCATTAAGAGTGCAAATTATCAGGAAATAAATGCTGTTGGAAGAACGGTTGCGGCTGAGGACTTAAAACAATTAGTTGATTTAGGAATTTTAATCCAAATAGGACAAAAGGGCCGCGGGATTAAATATGTTGTCAAAGTAAATGACCGATAAATGACCGGAATGACCGTTAAATGACCCGCTAATGACTGCCCAAAATAAGCTTCGCTATTATGAAAAGAAGAAAGGGTAATAACAGTAAATACAAAACAGGACAGCATTGAGGGACTCGGATAACCTTGCTGAATTGAATGTTTTTGTTAAAGAGGGTGAAAAAAAGGGAACCACTTATAAATTGAAGTTTGGCGGATAAATGGCGGATATAAAACTAAATATAGAATTGCACCAATTGCACCATGATTGCACAACCATTGCACAATTAACTGAAACAATAGCGAATATGGTAAAGTGAAATGGGCTTATAGTGAACTAAAAGTGAGGTGTTTCTAAACTCATATAACACGAAAGGGGCTGGAGCTTATTACGAAATTTGAATTGCGCCATGACTGGGCCAAAAATGTGTCATACTGAGCTCAAAGGGCAGTGGGCAGTTAGTATTAATTCAACTTAAAAAGTATGAGTGAGAGTCTCTCTAATCAAATACAAATCTTCAAATCTGTTTTCAAGGGCAGAGAAGATGTATTTGCGGTTCGATGGGAGAAAGAGAATAAAAGTGGCTATATGCCTGCTTATTTTTATGACCCGTATATGTATCGGGCACATAAGATAAGAGGAGGCACTTTTCAGAATTACAAAGACAAAATTTATCTAAAGCTAACTGATAAGGAAATTGCAAAGCATTTAAATGGTGAACAGCTTATCGGCATTTATCCTTTACTTTCAGATAACTCATCATGGTTTTTAGTTGCAGATTTTGATAAAGAAAACTGGATAGTGGAAGCCAAATCATTTATAAAATCTTGTGTGGCTAAAGGTATCCCTGCATATCTCGAACGTTCCCGTTCAGGTAATGGTGGTCATGTTTGGATATTCTTCGAACAACCTTATCCGGCAATCAGGAGCAGGAAAATTTTCATTTCAATACTTGAACAGTCAGGGGCATTTTCAATGTTTGACAAAAGTTCAAGTTTTGACCGGTTATTTCCTAATCAGGATTTTCTTTCGGGAAAAGGTTTAGGAAATCTGATTGCTTTACCGCTTTTCAAAAAAACATTTGAATAAGGAAATAGTTGCTTTATTGATGTTGACACATTGCAACCCATCACTGACCAATGGCAATTTCTGCAAACCATAAAAAGAATATCATTGTCGCAACTCGACATACTGTATCAGGATATTTCAAACTTAACAATCCAAACTATTCAGAAACCTACAAATGGAAAGTTAGTAATTTCCTTAAATAATACAGTCAGAATAAGCCGTGAAGGAATGACAACCACTTTGATAAATTTCCTAAAGGAGGAATTAAATTTTGCTAATTCAGAATTCATTATCAAAAAGAAAATTGGCAAAAACACTTTCGGAACTGAACGGTATTTCAAACTTGTGGAAGAAACTGAAAATGAAGTAATCATTCCAAGAGGTTTTGTTGGCAAGCTAATCAGGTTTTGCAGAGAGCATCAAATTGAACATGACTTTATTGATAAAAGAAAAAAACGAAAGGTTTCCCCATATTCATTCAACGCTCAATTAAGAGAGCATCAACAAACAGTAATTGATACAATTTCAAAGAAAGACTTAGGAGTTATTGTTGCTCCGCCAGGCTCTGGTAAAACAATTGTTGGGTTGAAGATAATTTCAGAAAAATTACAACCTGCCTTAATCATAGTTCATCGCAAGCAATTAGTTGAGCAATGGACAGAAA
>JBDSIB010000005.1:0-3001 GCA_039918155.1 Ferruginibacter sp. | reverse complement strand
AGCAGAACCCATTTTAACGTAAGTATTATCCACCCTGGCCCTGAGACCTTGGCCGGCATACTCTTTAAAAGATTCAGTGGACAATTTAGTTCGTGATAAACCATTGAAGGAAGCCGCTATCATCCTGCTCAGTGGATGAGAAGATTGCCGGGCCACAGTCTTAATTACCTGTTGCTCATTTTCAGATAAAGGCACCCCTTGATAATTTACCTGGGCATTGTTGCTTTGGGTGAGTGTTCCTGTCTTATCAAAAACAACTGCATCGGTTTTTGCAAGTGCTTCTATAACGCCGGCATTTTTAAGATAGAGTTTATTACGGCCAAAAATGCGGAGCATATTGCCATACGTAAAAGTTGCAGACAACAATAAAGAACAAGGACATGCAACGATAAGTACTGCTGTAACTGCGGGTAAAATTTTCGCAGGGTTCACAAATAGCCAGAAGAAAAAAGTACAAATTGCAATGGCAAATAGTGCCAAAGTAAAATACCTGCTCCAGGGATGAATAAAAGATTTATCCTCATTCTTTTTATTACTGAAGATGTCATTGTTCCAGAGCTGCGTAATATAACTTTGTGAAACATCTTTTATAATTTCCAGCTCTATGGCAGCACCTGATTGCTTTCCACCGGCATAGATGAGTTCTCCGGTATGCTTTTCTACCGGGGTATTTTCACCACTTACAAAACTGTAATCTATATTGGCTGATCCTTTTATCAGCACTGCATCCGCAGGTATCATCTCTTCATTCCGGATGACGATACGATTACTTTTTTCCAACTTTGTTACAGGAATATTTTTTTCAATTCCAGCTTCTATAACGGTAACGCCTAATGGAAAGTAAGAACGGTAATCCCGGTCGAAAGAAAAGGAGTCGTACGTTTTATTCTGGAACCATCGGCCCACCAGCATAAAGAAAATAATTCCCGTACCTGAATCAAGGTAACCGGCACCATGCCCACTGATGATCTCGTAATAACTCCTGGAAAATGTTACAACAATGGCCAGGGCAATCGGTACATCTATATTTAAAAACCGCTGTCTCAAACCTTTCCAGGCCGAAATAAAAATATCAGCTGCGCTGAAAAATAATGCCGGTAATGACAAGCCGAATATGATCCAGGTAAATGCTTTCTTTAAAATGGTTTCATCAATATTGCCGGCGGAAAAATATTCCGGAAAACTCAGCATCATAATATTGGAAAAGCAAAAACCTGCTACACCAATTTTATATATCTGCCGCCGGCTGAAAGATGATGGCGTTTTTACAGCAGCATCTTTTAAACTGATATAAGGCTCATAGCCAATGAAGGCGAGCAGTTCCACCACTTTGCGAAGTGTTGTTTCAGTCGGATTGTAAATAATAAAGACTTCTTTTTTTTGAAAATTTACCTGCGATTGTTTTACGCCTGCGTCAATACGATGCAGGTTTTCCAGTAAATAAACACAGGAAGAACAATGCATTTGCGGAACAGAGAAAGTAATATTCACCTGCCCGGGACTGCTGTACTGTACCAGTTTCTGAAAAGTGGTTTCATCATCGAGATACGCAAACCTCTCTGATAGGAATCTTCCCTTTGCCTTTAACCCGGGATTGGAATCCAGGTCGTAATAACTGCAAAGATTATTTTCATTCAATAATAAATAAACCTGTTTGCAACCCATGCAACAGAAATAATGATCTTCCTCTTTTACGGAAAGATTGTCACAAATATCTCCGCAATGATAACAGGCAATAGCTATGGGTTCTTTTGTATTTATTTTAATCAGCTTTTAAAGTAAAAAAAATGTCGCCACATAAGAATATGCGGCGGCTTAACTTAAACAAATCAACAATCAAACCTTATGGGCAGTACGAGTACTGATCCCAAATATTTTATACAGGGGGCAAAAGGAAAGCGCCTCAGTTAATAGCGGCACGATCGCCAAAAGGCCCCACCAGCTTTCGAAGAAAATACCTGTTACGGCAATAATTAATGCGAGTAACAACCGGATGGATTTATCAGTAGCTCCTATATTAGATTTCATAACATAAAATTTTGTATGCAAATGTTATACAATCCACTGCGTTATTTAATGACGGCTGTCAAAATAAAATATGATGTTCATCATGTTGATACGGAGAGATTGTAAAATGTGATTTGCATCATAAAGGCTGTTTTAAAAAATGAATAGTTTTCTTTTTTTTTAAACTATTTCTACCAAAAAAAATTAATTATGACACTTAATTTAAAAACCGTTTTGGCATTGTCACTGCTAGCAGGAGCCTTCTCCTGCAACTCAAACCAGGAACAAAAAACAAGTGAATCCCCTGCCGTGGAAAATACTGCAGGTGCCGGGCAATCTGCTGTTAAAGATGACTTATCTGAAAAGAATGTAGTGCAGGTGGCAATGGGTAGTAAAGATCATACAACGCTGGTTGCAGCTATCAAAGCGGCAGACCTTGTAAATGCGCTAAGCAATGCCGGCCCTTTTACCGTGTTTGCACCAACCAATGCTGCATTTGACAAATTACCTGCAGGTACTGTAGATGGCTTATTAAAGCCTGAGAAAAAAGATGACCTGATAGATATTCTTCAGTATCATGTTTCTCTCGGGGTGTTTAAAATAGATGCTTTACAGGATGGACAAGTGCTTGGCCAGGTAAATGGCGGAAATATTACGATCAGTAAAAAAGCGGATGGCATTTATGTAAATGGTACTGCAAAGATCATTGCATCTATTCCTGCATCCAATGGAATTATACATGTGATAGATGGCGTGTTGTTACCGCCGCCAGCTAAGTAAAAGCAGGTGCTTTCCGGAGTAAGATGTCAGCCTGAGCCTGTCGAAGGCGGGTAAATTTATTTTGAAGTCTATTATGTTTTAAACCCGCCTTCGATTGGCTCAGGCTGACACTAAAATAATAGATAGTATTTGTTTGAGGCTGACACTAAAATAATTGAAAAAAAACCTGAAACAACTTTAGACGAAAATACACATGAGAAAAACAAACAATCCT
>JBDSIB010000004.1:0-17892 GCA_039918155.1 Ferruginibacter sp. | reverse complement strand
TTTTGCTTTGCATCAACTGGATCATAAGTTTTAAAGACCCCGTATTATTTATTCCTGCAATAACAGGCCTTAGTGATCAACCTGTCGGCCTGAGTGTTAAGGACCTGATCTTACTGGCAGGTGGCTTGTTTTTGATCTTTAAAAGTACCCTCGAGATTCACAGCAAATTAAAGCATGCACAGGAGACGGAAGTCATAAAAAATAAAAAGGAGGGCATTTCTTTTAGCGCTGTTATCTTACAAATTGTATTGGTGGATGCAGTCTTTTCTTTTGATTCTATTTTGACTGCCATAGGCCTGGTAGACAATGTAATGCTGATGATCATCGCAGTTGTTATCTCTATTGTTATTATGATGCTTTTTGCGGGGCCGGTAACAAAAATAATTAACCGTCATCCTTCTCTTCAGATGCTGGCGCTTTCCTTTCTTGTCGTAATCGGCGTGGTACTTATTGCAGGTGCCTTGCACCAGGAAGTGAGCAAGAGTATCATTTATTCCTGCCTTGGCTTTTCTCTTATTGTGGAGCTGTTGAATATTAGGTTAAGAAAGAAAGCATAAGAGTATTGCAAAAAATTAAAGAGAAAAATATTCCTGCAGGTAGGCCGCATTTTCAAGTGCAGCCCTTGTGGCTGTATTATTAAAAATAAAAAACCCTTGTTTTACCTTTTTATTTTTCAAACAAGTATTTGCGACATTCGTTAAATATTCTTCATCATACATCGAGTAATATAATTTAGGTACCCCATGAAAACGATAATAAGGAGATGCAGTATTTATAATAACGTCTTTTGGTAAACCTGGATAACTGACAGAGCAAAAAGTAATATTTTTCTCTCCTAGTTTTTTATATACGGCCTTATCCCACCAGCTTTTATGGCGAAACTCTATTACATTTAAAAAGGAAGTATCCATACAAGCCATTACCAGTTTAAGACTTTGCTGTGTATAAGAAAAGGAGGGTGGGCATTGGAATAGTACAGCGCCGAGTTTGTCCTGTAAGCCATTTTTTACTACTTTATAAAAATCTGAAATTATTTTTTCACTTTGGGCAAACCTGTTGGTATGAGTGATGAGTTTAGGAGCTTTAACTATAAAGCTAAAGCCTGGTGGAGTACGCTTGTATAAATTTTTTAAAAAAATAACACCGGTAAATTTATAGAACGTGGAATTTAGTTCCACGGTATCCAAATGCTGTGCATAATATTCCAACCATTCCTTATGAGAAAGTTCATCCGGGTAAAACAATCCTATCCAGTCCTTGTAAGAAAATCCCGAGCAGCCAACTTTCCATTTCATTGAATTTGTTTTTGTAATGCTTACAAAAAGCCATCCATAAATAAGCAAATAATCTCTTTATTAAGGCTTTTAATTAGCTGCTTTGTAGAAAATTTACCACCCGTTTTGTGGAATTTTAAATAAAATATTTATATGGCCCTGCATACAAACATAGATTGTAGTATTGAAATTATTTATTTTACTGTGTTGGTTTAAAATTGGCATGTTTCTTTTAGAGAGTAGTCAAATATTCATTAAAATATTAAAACAAAATAACTATGGCAACAGCTACAAAAAAGGCACCTATGCCGAAAGGAAAGAAAATGCCGGAAAATAAACCCGGCGAACTGGAAGATTTTTTTAAGGATGAAATAAAGGATATTTACTGGGCAGAAAAACACCTGGTAAAAACTTTGCCTAAAATGCAGAAAGCTGCAACATCAAAAGAATTGAAAGCAGCATTTGCCGATCACCTGGAAGTAACAAAAGGCCATGTAGAAAGATTGGAGCAGGTTTTTGAGCTGTTGGGTCAAAAACCACAGGCAAAGAAATGTGAAGCAATGGAAGGTATTACCAAAGAGGGAGAAAGTATTATAGAAGATACTGATAAAGGTACTGCCACCCGGGATGTAGGTTTAATATTGGCCGCTCAAAAAGTAGAACATTATGAAATATCTACTTATGGAGGCCTTAGCCAACTGGCAAAAACATTGGGTAAAAATGATGTTGCAGCGCTCCTGGATAAAACCTTGGGTGAAGAAAAAGATGCGGATGAATCTCTGACTGACATCGCAGAAAATAATATTAATTATGATGCCAGCGAAGAATAATTTACGAAGGTTTTTTAAGTGTGGATTAAGAAGGGGAAGTATAAAAACTTCCTCTTTTATTTTAGAAAAATGCTTTTAATACTAACTCCTTTTACTGATTATTTTTCTTGTCAAGAAAATTTTTTCCTGCTTCTGTAATTACAAAAGCAAGTTCCTCCCGGTCGGTTCTTACATTCCTGTACATTAGATCTACTATTAAGCCTCTTTTGATAAGACCTTTTGCAAACCGGGTAGGATAATAGGAGGGAGGCTGCTTCATCATTTCTCTTTCATGGCAATCCATTAATATTTCCAACATTCCGGTAGTCAATCTCATGGCAAAAATTATTATGGCTAAATTGAAATAATAATTTCCCATATTTAAAAATCCGTGCCAAAAATTAAAGAAGTTTCCCTTTGTATGTTCTATGATGCATTTCCTTAAGGAGGATGGGGGAAGATTCTAAGGGGGCTTATTAAAGCCAGGAAAAAAGATAAAAATACGCAGGTGTTCTTTGCAAATATGCTATGCAGTAGGGCCATCCGTTGGCAGGGTACCGGTAAATTTTTTAATAACTTCCAGAAGAGCAGTAAGATCAAAGGGTTTTGCAAGTACTGCATCAGCTCCGCATTCATCGTAGTCTCCTAATTGAGAACTATGTGCTGATACTAAAATAATCGGGATATGGCAGGAACCTTCCATTGCTTTTATTTTTTTACAAATTTCTTTGCCATTTAAATTGCCTATCTGAATATCAAGTAATATAATATCGGGAAGCCGCTGTTGCAGTGTTTCAAAAAAATCTTTATCCGTTGATTCGCCTTTAAACTCATAACCCTGCAATCTGAGAATAAGATCAAAGGCTTCCAAAATATGGGTTGAGTCATCCAGCGCCAGTATATATTTCATGCAGTTCTTTTTGGAGGAATAAAATTACACAAACCGTGTAGATTTTTTTCCATCTTTGTGAAAAAAATTAAAAAAATATTTTTTATATAATTATGGAATGCAATAACAAATGAACAACATAATTTTTTTGGAGTTGGCACAACTTTTTAATTATATACTTCCTCATCATCTATTTCCTAAAACTTATTATTTATGAAAAAAAGTAGTACCACTAAAAAATTAAAGGTTAGTTTTTTTGAGCGCTTCTCCAATAAGGTGACCAAAGCTGCAGGTAGCACGGCGGCATTTGTTGGAGCTTTAAGTATTGTAATTATCTGGGCCGCTACCGGTCATTTTTTCCATTACTCCGATGTTTGGCAATTAGTGATAAATACAGGCACCACCATTGTTACTTTTTTGATGGTATTTCTTATACAGAAATCGCAAAACAAGGATTCATTAGCTATTCAGCTAAAATTGAATGAGCTGGTTGCAGCTCATGAGTTTGCCAGCAACCGCCTGGTGGATGTAGAAAACATATCGGAGGATGAATTAAAAGTCATTCAGAAATATTATGCCCGCCTAAGCAACCTTACTAAAAAGGACGAATCGTTGCAGGAATCACACTCTATTGACGAAGCGGCTGACAATCATGATCAGAAAATGGAAAGAGAAAGCAAACGGCCTGTAAAGGGAACTAAAAAATCAGTGTAAGGACTATTCATTAAACATTGCTTTTACGATCCGCTTTGAAGCAGCTTCACAAAAATCAAGACCTGAATAATCTGGATTTAAACCTGCGATCAGCGGAACTGCCATTACATAAATACGTCTATTGTATACCCCATGTTCATCTACTGCTTGAAAATGATCATTTATACTAATGCCCGGAACCTTTAAATAATAATTAATATTATCCAGGCTTGTCACAAGTTCATTTCCATTGTTGAGCTCTTTGCTTCCCTCTTCTGTTGATAAAAATCTAACAGAAGATTCACTTACAGTCCCTCGCTTTTTGAGGGTATCAAATGGGAAATCTTTATATAATACCGGCGCCTGGCCAACTGCATCAATAAACAGTTTATATTTTTCTTCTATTTGTTTACCGTTTCCGTCCCTGTATTTATAAAGAGCGCCTTCTTCCATCGGCATAACTGAACTATGCTCATCAACAGGTACTACTTCTAACACCCCCGCATCATACAACGCCATCAATTCTCTGCAAGAACTTTGTGGCACAAATGCAATCACAATAGAGATCAGCGGCATCAATACTTTTTTAAGGCGTATCATGTCTTCGGCACTTAAATGTTTTGCAGGATAGTTCATAGCATAACTCAACACTGCAAGCATCTCTTTCCAATATACCGACTGCTTTCTTTTGATAGATTTTTCCGCCTCTGCATATTCTGCTTTGAACAAAATAAAAGCATCCAGTTTCTCCCGCAAGTTCATCATGTGTGCTACAAACTCTTCCATCTGCATTTCCTTTATTTCATTGTAAAATTCCGGATGTTCTTTCAGCAGGGGTTGCTTAAAATTTCTGTCAAAAATATAGTCTAAAGAAATAAAACCTTGATTGTCTTTTAGTATTTGCTGCACTTCTTCTTCGCTCAGCATAGATCCCGGAGAAAGCTGAGAATCTTCCAGGTGAAAACGGATCGCAGGTAATAATCCGTTCAACGAATGCATCCTGATCTTAAAACCTTTGCTTTCGGGATCCAGTTTAAACATTAAAGTGCTGTCTTCTTTTTTTTCAAAACTTCCATTGTTCTTTGCTAATGTTCTTACTGCATCAATCGCCGTTAGGGAAGCGCCTTTTATGGCAACAGGATAATTAATTTTTTTTGCCAGTTTGGAAGGTGGATAAGGAGAGTCGTACCAACCAGGAACTTTACCCTCCAATTTTTTAGGCCAGGTATGTCCGGTACAAATAATAACCGAATCAAAAGTATATGATCTGTCTGCTCCCGTATATACAGTCACTTTTTCACCTTCACTATCATCCTCTATATCTGTTACAATCGTATTGAATAAAAAAGAAGTTTTTATGCCGGCTTCTTTAGCGGCATGATGTATTTTTTCGAATTGTGCAGCCAGGTATTCGCCAAATAATAACCTTGGCAATACTTTATATTCATTAAATAAGTCCTCAGTGATCTGATAAGGGCTTAAAATTTCCTTAGGTGCTTTTTCAACCCAATCTTTTATATGTTCCTTTATCAAAGGAATCTCATTATCAGAGACATTTGTAATATGCTCGGGGCATGCGCCATCTGTACTGTAGGGCATACCAGGCCCAAGCCGGTTGTTCTTTTCAAATATAGTAATATGTAATTTATCTCCCCCTGATTCTACCAACCGCTTATACATAAATAAGGCAGCCGGCCCACCTCCTATAATACCTATTCTCATAGTGTTATTACTTCTCATCATGTGTATTTATTAATATTCTTCTTTTAATTTTGGTGACGGTTTATCTTCACTAACGTTATACAAATTATTCCTGAGAAAGTTTTTTAAGTACAACTACTTTTCTTTTTTGCCATTTAAGTAATGGCTCGGGAACATGAACTGTATTACCGTTTGAATCTACGAGACCAAAAGCCCTGTTTATCTTTTTACTAATCGCTAAAACTTGTTTACCGGGCATCTTTTTTGGCTGCATTATTTCCTGAAATATTTTAATTCCTTTTTCTATTAAAGCTAATTCCTTTTTATAATTTTTTACTTTACGGTAAAGTATCATCAAACGGTTGTAATAAGCTTCCCGCCGTGGAAAATCTTTCAACAAGGCTTCTGTCTTTTTTATTTCATCGGTAATAATATCCGGCCCGGGTGAGGATGCTGCGTAAGGTTTTATAGAAATTACTTTTGCCATAGTACAATGATTAACGGTTTTATATTTTCAAAAAGTATTCCAACGCTGTTGCACATAAAATATTTAAAATGGTATACCATTTGAACACTTTTATTTATGAAAGTGATACAATCGCAGCTGACCAATTATAATTATTCTTCCAGAGTAGAAAAACACATCAGGCTTGTAAGATGGTGGCTATTAAATACTATTAATGGGGAAGAACAGGCATTTCCTTTTAATGACCATGAAGAAAAGATCTTCCTCGATTACCTGGATGACCATGAAGCAAATTTTCCAAAAGAAAAAAGAGAAATATTCAATTCCCAAAACCTGGATGCGCCTTCACTCGGTAAGAATGATCTTCCGGGTGATGGGGAAAAACCATGTTTGTTATTGCTAAGAAGAAACCCTGTGGACCTTCAAGGTGCACTTTGCAGAAGAATGGACATCATTTTGGAAAATGATCTTCTTCCTATTCAATTGCCTTTTGATGTAGTGGGTGAAATACTGCTGGAAAGCATTTAAAAATGGAATCCTTTTGCTGCTAAATATTTAATTCTTATAAAAATAAATAGGCATAAAAAAGCCGGGTGATGGACCCGGCATTTTGTATTATTTTTCTGCATCTTTCTGTACTTCATTGTCATAACTATTTGCAGCTTTTTCAGACTCATTCTTTGCAGAGTTGGCAGCATTTTGCGTTGCTGTCTTTGCATCAGAAAATGTATTTTTTATAGCAGCACCAGCCTTATCAAAAATGTTCCCATCTTCTGCTTTAGCCTTATTAGCAGCTTTATTAATTTCATTATCGCCTCTATTCACCGCATTCTCTACTGATGTTTTTATGTCTTTTACAGTGTTCTTAATGGCAGTACCTGCATCATGTGCTGCATCTCTTAATTTGTCTCCGGTTGTTTCCTGGTTCATAAAATTATATTTTAAATGTTTAATAATATTGTTCCATTATAATACCAATAGCATGCCCAAATCAGTATTCTGAATTACATAGTAACAGGCAGCCCCTCCTGGTTATATTGAATTAGTATACCAAAAAAAATGTGGTGCAGCCGCCGCTTTGTAGATTTTATACCACGTATAGCTGTAGCTGCTAAAAATTGAAAGAGCAAACAGTACAAATTTGAACGAGGCATGATATTGTATCTATTGATAAAAAAAACAGCATGGAAAAATTAATTTACCTGGAAGATCTTTTAAAACATTCTATACTCGAACTTTATTCTGCAGAAGAACAGATCCTTAAAGTACTACCCGTGATGATGGAAAAAGCTTCCAATCCTGATCTAAAAGTTGCACTCGGCAATCACCTTGATATAACAATTCTTCAAAAAGAAAGACTGGAAGAAATTATATCTGTATTGAATGAACAAAATAAACCCAAAGAAAATAGCCTTTTTTCAACATCTTTTGTAGACAGCAATTCAGTCACTTCATTTGGAACAGGAGGAATTCTCAAGGAAGCAGAAAGGATAATGGCCGAAGCAGATCATGCCGGAATGCTGGATGCGGTAATTATTGCTGCTGTGCAAAAAACAGAACATTACGAAATTGCAGCTTATGGAACCGCAAGGGCTTATGCAAAAGAACTGGGGCTCTATTTTATAGAAGGACAATTGGAGAAAACATTAAGAGAGGAATATGAAGCTGATGATCTTTTGACAAAAATAGCTGAGAATGGAATGATCAATCAACTTAGAGCCATTCCGGCTTTAACAGAAAATAAAATTTAATTATTAAAAATAGTAAAATAATGGAGCTAATATTAGCTCAATTATTATTTTCTATCACGCAGGAATTTTTCTCTGTTTCTCCCGCTGCCAGAAACGATGCATTTTTATAGCTTCTATAAACTGCGGGGCCAGATTGTTTCCATTCGTTCCTCTAATAATGCCATCTTCTGCAGCATTTTCCATCATTGCATTTTTAGAAAAATAAGTTTGGCCAAACAAATCTTCTGCACCCTTTTCGAAAGCGATTGGTTTACAATGCTTGTAGGCCTCATTTAAAAAATGAATGGCATCAGCATTCCCTGAAAGTACAGCGATGCTGGCTTTACCTGCCGGCACATAAACCGCATCGTATACTACAGATGGTGTGGTTAATAAGCTTTTATCAACCGGAATAGTTCCGGTTTTTGAGGTATTAATTTCGCCCAGATGAGGTGCCACAATTTCCACTATTCCGCCATCTGCCATTAATGCTTTTTTTACTTTGTTCATCATATCCACATCCACACCATCGGCCGCCAACACTGCAATCTTTCTTGTTTTGATTGTATCAAGTGTGTACTGGGCCATACTCAATGGAGCAGAGCTTTTCAATCGTGGCTTTTTCAAGGTGGGTTGATAATCCTGTGGATTGGCATCGGCCGGAATGCCCATGTTCAATAAACCAATATCTGCAGGTATTTTTAGACCTAAGTTTTTAGCTACATTCTGTGCCAGGCTTTTATCAATATGGTTCAAAATACCTACCATCCTTTCCCTTACTGATACCGCTTCTACTTTGCCTAATTCAAAACTGAACGCATCTGTAATGTGATTTTTTTCCGGCTGACTCTGGCTGTTGTAAAACAAAGTTGCCTGGCTAAAGAAATCAAAAAAACTTGCACTTCGCTGGCGAACTTTTGAAGCATCAATACGTTCGTTGTAGCTGGTAAAACCTCCCTTTGCTGCACCTGCCTGAAAAGGACATCCTCCTCCAAGGCTATTTGGATTGTAACTTGTTTGCCCCTGGTTTATTTGCTGCCTGTGAATTCCATCTCTTTGATTGTTATGTATCGGAACGACCGGACGATTGATAGGAATTTCATGAAAGTTTGGACCTCCGAGTCTTGACAGCTGTGTATCAGTGTAAGAAAATAATCTACCCTGCAATAAAGGATCATTTGTAAAATCTATCCCAGGCACTACATGGCCCAGATGGAAAGCTACCTGTTCTGTTTCTGCAAAGAAATTATCAGGATTACGATTAAGCGTCATTTTACCAATACGGGTTACTGGTACCAATTCTTCAGGAACCAACTTGGTTGGATCCAAAAGATCAAAATCAAATTTATGTTCATCTGCTTCGGGAATTATCTGCACACCTAATTCCCACTCCGGAAACGCACCGCTTTCGATTGCATCATATAAATCACGCCGGTGAAAATCCGAATCCTTACCGGATAGCTGCTGGCACTCATCCCATGGCATTGAAAAAACACCCTGCAATGGTTTCCAATGAAACTTTACAAAGTGAGAAACGCCCTGTGCATTTACTAACCTGAATGTATGTACGCCAAATCCTTCCATGGTGCGTAAGCTTCTTGGGAGTGCCCGGTCGCTCATCAACCACATTACTGTATGCATGGCCTCCGTATTTTGAGAAATAAAATCCCAAAAAGTATTGTGAGCAGATGCAGCCTGCGGAATTTCATTGTGAGGTTCTGGCTTTACCGCATGAACAAGATCGGGGAATTTAATAGCATCCTGAATAAAAAATACAGGCATATTATTTCCGACAAGGTCAAAATTACCCTCCTGGGTATAAAACTTAACAGCGAAGCCTCTTACATCCCTGGCCAGATCGGTCGATCCTCTGAAACCTGCGACAGTAGAGAATCGTACAAAAACCGGTGTTTCTATTTCTATATCATTCAGAAACCCTGCCTTAGTATATTTTTTCATTGGTTTGTACACTTTAAATACACCATGCGCTGCTGAGCCACGTGCATGAACCACCCTTTCCGGAATACGCTCGTGATCGAAATGGGTTATTTTTTCTCTCAATATAAAATCTTCCAGCAATGTTGGCCCACGATCGCCCGCTTTTAAAGAGTTCTGATCATCATTGATCTTTAACCCCTGGTCTGTTGTCATAAAATGTCCTTGGGAGGATTCAAAATCCCTTTCGAGATCTTTGATTTTTACGCTGATGTTTACCGCCTTTTTGTTAGGAGCGGCAGCTTTTTTTGTAGGTTTACTTTTCATGTTTCAATGTAGGTTTTGTATAAAAGAAGAAATGATTTATATTTTTCAATGTTAGTATTTTGAGTATCGCTTGTTCCTATAAATTTAATGTTCAGTTGTTTCCCTTCCAGGAAAAGACGGCTACACTTACTCCCTACATTTATTGTGCCTTGAAAATTTCAACGTAATAAAATTAAGAGAGGGGGTTTTTAAACAAAAATCATAGTTTCTTGTATATTTATTTCCCCGTATTTTTAAAATAGAAAAAGGCAATAGGTTGTTGTTTCGGAAATGAAATTCCATTGCTGAACATTTAAGTGTTACATTACCAAATACATTTAAAACTATTAAATGAAGCCACTTACTGAAAAGATGAAAGAGATGCTTATGGATTGCCATGAACGGGAATTACAAACGCAGGAGCCTTGTAATACCTATCATACCCAAACAGCCAAAGGCCTTGTGGAGCGTGGTTTATTTACTTCCCGAATGTTTACAAGTCCCAATACCGGCAGAAGATATATGGCTTTTTATGTTACAGAGGGAGGAGTAAAATATTTGCATAATTATACACGAAAAAAATAGATACTTCTTTTCGCTGGTCTCTTGTGTATAGGAATTTTTGATATCTCATTTTTACATAACAATTGTTCTGAAAGTTAAATTTACCCTTGACCTCTTAATGAGTTTGGTGGGCGGTAGCCTGTGCAACCAGTTGGATTGAGTGTTGCCTTTCATTAATAGCAAACTTCCGTTTTCAAGAATCACCGGAACAGTTTGTTTGGTTTGTTTATGCCTGAATGCAAATTTTCTCTCTGCCCCAAAGCTTACAGATGCAATGGCGCCATTTTTTTTCAAAGCTTTTTCCGCATCACTATGCCAGGCCATTCCTTCGCTTCCGTCATGATATAAGTTCAGTAAGCAGGAGTTGAACTGTTCACCCGATTCTTTTTCAATAATCGATTTTAGCTCTGCTAATTCTTTTGTCCAGGGCAATGCCTGTTTTGTATTGTTGGAATAAGTGTAATTAAAATTCCGGTCGCCATACCAGGCTACTTTTCTTTTTGTAATAATGCGTTTGCCAAAAATAACCGCTTCATCATTTTTCCATTCTATATTGTTCAGAAGATGATCAAGATAATATGCCGCCTGCTGATGGGTAAATAATTTTCCATGATAATTTACAATACCATCATTTGGTAAAAGATTTTTTGTTTTATCAATTTCATTGTTGAATAGATCCATTATATGGGTGAGGTTTATTCTGTAATTTACGTCACAACAAAATACAGTTTCGAACAGATAATAAAAAAGCCCGTAAAACAAATGTTTACGGACTTTGGGTAGGTTTAACGCACGGATTTCTCTTCTAAAATAACAGCATTATTGCACCATGATCAATTGATTATTTGCTCCTTCTTTTGTTACAATCTGAAGGGTGTATGTTCCTTTCGCAATATTGTAAGGCAACAAAACTTTTAGTTGATTATTGGTTTGATTGCTGAAACTGCAATTAACCTGTTTGCCATCCGCAGCTATTAATCTAACTGCTTTTATTTCACCGCCGCTATAATTTACAAAGGCAATACTATTAACTACCGGATTAGGGTAAACGCTAAAGGTGAAGCTGTTCTCTAATGCCGCACTTACCACAGCACTCCATTTAAATTTATTGTCTTTATCTACCATTTTTAACTGGTAAAAATTCGTTCCTGCCAAAGGATGTTGATCTGTAAATGTATAGTTAAGCTGTGTTGCTGAAACACCTGCTGCATTCACTTTTCCGATGTACTGCATGGAGCCTCCAGGCGCTGACCTGTATATTTCAAAATGGCTGGTATTAACTTCGTTTGTTGTAACCCATTTTAACTGGACAGTCTTATCTTTTTTAGCTGCGGTAAAATCTAATAATTGGAGTGGTAATACAACCATTGACATGCCGATACCAAATTGCCCGAAGACTGCAATATTATTTCTTTTTGCATAGCCTCCTGCAACCGTTCGGCCTGCAGTGCCGGTGGCAGGTATTACACTGCCGGCAGGTATAAGCCAATCAGCAGCATTATTGGAACCATTTATCCGGTTCAATGTGCCAAAGGTATTGTCAGCCAAACCAGTAAAACCGTTGAAGAATAATTTAAGATCATACTTACCTCCGGTTGCTGCTGCATCCGGAACAAAAAACCAAATGCCGCCATCGTTTACCGAGCTATAAGCAATTCCATTTTCAAAAACATTTAAGCCTGCATCTGTACCCGGTTTGTGACCAAAGTTTACAGTAACATGATTAACGCCGGTCAATGGGTTCGCAGTGAGGTTATCCATTTCTGCCGCCTTTACACTTGTAGCATCACCAATCGGGAAAGAATAATTATTTACAGAACCGGGTGTGATATATCTACGCAGTTTTCCATTGAACCAGGAGTTGGAAAAATTTGCGTTGGCTGCATCGGCCTGTATTGCTGTGGCGGAGGAGGCATTTGCTATGGCTATAAAACCAGCTGTGTTTACCTTTCCTGTTTTAAGATACCAAACTTTGGAGTAGATATCAGACAACAAAGTGAGGCCGCTATTGTCCACATCAATCCTGTCGAATTGATTTATACTTTTTATATTTTGTGCGCCTGTACCGGTAAATACAAACCTGCCTGTTCCATAATTATAGGTAGTTAATGTATTATCAGTAAGATCTGCAGTGCCGGCGCTTGTTTTATCAAGTATCACAATACCTGCATTGTTCAGTACCGCTGTATTATCGAGGTTGATGCCTCCATTTACATACAGAGTTGCACCGCTCTCTACTGTTATGTTAGCCCCATTAGATAATTTTAAAAAATCCTGGGCAAAACAAATATAGTTGCCCAGAAATATAAATACTATTGAGAGAATAAATTTGTTCATTATTACTATTTTAATTTCTATAGATTAATTTTCAATACACTGGCTCCCCAACCATTTCCTGCTTTTGCGCATGCATCATAGCTCCGGAAAGTGTAGTGTATACTTCCGTCCAGGCACCCTCCAAATCTTCATTCCATTTTGCGCCAAGGCCTTGTTCCAAAGTCCATAATAATGCACTTCCTACCGCAGTGTAATGCTCATTTTCTACACCGTATTTATTATGGCGTTGTGCCAGTTTAGTTACTTCGCTCATTATGTCTTCAAGCTTATCCAATTTTGCTATTACATAAGACAACATGGTCAGTAATTTTTTAGATTGTTCCCGCAGAGGCGTTTTACTAAACATTGGTTTTACTTCCGGCATTATTTCAAAAAGCCGGTTATAAAATAAACCACCTACTATTTCCATGTCCAATTGCCCTACCAGTGCCCAGCTACTTTTTACGAGTGTGATGTTATTTTGTTTCATATAATTTATTTGTGGTGTGCGTTATAAAAGAAGAGATGTTTTGAAAATTATTTTTGTACCTGCTTGAATGGCTTTACTATTTTATGATGTTTCTTACTTAACAGTACCAACACAATTGTTGCTACCAAACAAAACAGTGTGGCCTGAATGGATCCTTCCGGACCAAACTGCCCTCCGGTAAACCAGGTTGCTCCCTCTATTTTTGTAGTCAACAATGATTTTCCCATGTTATTTCCTGATGTGCTCACGCCATAAATACCAGACTGGGTAAAATTCCAGGCAAAGTGGATGGCGATTGGGAACCATAGATTTTTGCTGAAAATATAAGCTGCGCCTAATAATAGTCCGGCTTGTATAGCTAATCCCAGCGCTGCTAAAATGGTGCTGTGTGGGTTTGCCAAATGCATAGCACCAAATATGATAGCAGAAATTGCAAGCGCCCAATAGCTGCCTAATTTTTCTTCTGTTATTCTAAATATAATTCCACGAAAAAGTATTTCTTCAAAGATGGCCGAGGTGAAAGCCATTGTCAGAGACGGCAGAATAAATAAAATACTGTTGACAGATATAATTGTAAATCCTTTATTTAAGTAGATGACTAAAATAGTGAGTGATTGCAAAACCACACCAAGCAAGATACCGATGGATAGATTTTTACCCAATACTTTTGTGGACAATTCTGTGATGCTTCTTTTTTCATAATACTTAAAAAGGAAAGTATAAGTAGCAATTGAAAGGATGGCTACAACTATGCCGATCAACAACATTCTTTCATCTTTGGTAAGGGAGGTTGACGTTAGTATTTTGCTCATCCCTATCTGCGCAATAGTAACAATTCCTACACAGCAAATAATTCCAACTATTATTTTTACAACTGAAAAGTGGAAAAATTTCTGCGTTAATGTTACTGATTTCATGTTGATTTTTTTTATTACTTACCTGCGTTGATGATAATAGTACGCTCAGTTTATTACTTTGATGAATTCCTTTGCGAAATGCATCAAACGAGTTTACTTCTTTGTATCCCTGATTTCTTCTATCGCTTTTTCTAATTTTTTAATGCTCTCCATCATCAATGCATTTTGCTGCTTTACCTCATCAATCTGTTTCTGCTGCGCCTCAATAATTACCTGTTGCTCCTGGATCGATTTAATAGCAAGGATGTTTAATTTCTGATAAGCTATTGCCTTCATACCATCTTTTCCCATAGTGGCAACTGCACCTGGAAAAATCTTTTCAACTTCCTGTGCTATAAAACCATAAGAAAGTGGTGCGCCATCTTCATTGTCTTTGTAGTGGTAAGATTTGGCTTCCAGTTTCATTAACCTTGGCAGGGCAGTTTCAAAATTTTGAATATCTTTTTTTAAACGCTGATCCGAAGACTGCCATATATCCCCATCGATATTGCTGAAGCGTACTTTTTCAACACCCTTATACACCAGGTGTAGTACGTCGGCATAACTCACACTGATATCCCAGAAATTGCCATTGTCATGACGTTCCAGTCTTAGGCTGCCGTTGTATGGTAAATTGTCTGTAGTTTGTTTGATGTGCAGCGGTGTTGATGCCGTTGATTTCCCGATCGCCACATTACCACCCGAGGGATTTAATACCAGGTCTCCATAAGTAGGAGTAGAACCGGCCGCTTGTACTGACTGAATAAAACTGTATCCGCCAGCCGCCTGCGATATACCCATATTTAAATTTGTATAGCCGCCTGTATTCAGATCATTTCCGATTGCTATACCGCCAGCTCCATTTGGATTTACATGCAAAGTTTTTTGCGGATTGGTTGTTCCGATACCAACTCTTGCATTTGCGTTAGCACCATTGTATCCATTGGTAGATCCAAGTACTACGCAATTGCTGCAGGCAGATTGTGCATTAGCTCCAATAGCTGTGGCATTCACATAATTTGATCCGTAGATAGCAGCCTTGTATCCGATTGCGGTATTATAGTTTCCGTCAACATTATTCAGCATGGCATCTTTACCAACGGCTGTATTTCCATACCCGAAAGTATTAGCGCTTAGAGAAGCCTGGCCAACAGCAGTGTTGTTATCAGAGATCGTACTTGAAAGTGCACTCTGTCCCACGGCAGTGTTGTTACTGTTCAACACATTGAACAATAAACTTTGAAAACCTACCGCAGTATTTGCATTGCCACTTTCATTATACCTGCCTGCCTGGTTGCCCAACGCAGTATTTTGAATACCGGTTTTGTTACTGAATAATGCAATCCTGCCAACTGCAGTATTTTGGGAACCTGTTTGGTTATTGGTCAAAGTCTGTGCACCTACAGCAGTGTTTGAGACACCGGTGGAGTTTGTAAAAAGTGCCTTAGAACCTATCGCTACATTATAACTGCTGTTGTTGTTAAATAACGCTGAGTCACCGATAGCAATTGAATTACTGCCTGTGGTATTTGAGTAAGCGGCATCCATTCCTACTGCTATATTTAAATTTCCAGAAACGTTTTGGTATAAGGAATTCGTTCCGGCTGCAGTATTGCGGGTCCCTGTCTTATTTGAAACCATTGCCGATTTGCCAAATGCGGCATTAGACCTACCAGATGTATTACTAAACAAAGTTGCAAGACCAAGACCAGTATTGTCAATTCCATCAGTATTATAAGCTAAACTATTATAACCTAATGCTGTATTTTGACCGCCTGTTCCATTTGCGGACAAAGCATATTGACCAAGCGCAGTATTGCCGTTAACCGGATTTACTTCGCCCGAGCCGATATTATTTACCTTGAATTTTAACGGCTGATTATCTGTTGTGCCAATGAAGTTTGATGCCGGGTTAGTGCCTGAATTACCAGTTAACGACCAACCACCTAAAACAGTGCCGCCTGCTGCCACCGGTACCCATGCGGTACCATTGTAAATATATAATCCTGGCGTAGCGTCAGTTTGATAAATCATCAACCCTGCTTTTGGTGAAAGGATTAATCCTTTATCAGACGCCGTCATTCTTGGCGGAAGAAAACCTTTGTTGTTTGCCTTTAATTCCAACACGGACGAAGCATCAGGCGTTGTTGTTCCAATACCTACTGATTGAGAAAATGCTAAAGGCTTTGCCAAAACCAGCAGCATCAAAGAAAAAATTATCTTGTTCATAAAAGTTATTTTAAATGATTTGTGTTGTAAAACTAACAAGCCCATTTACAAAAAAAAGATGGATGTACTAACAGGTAGGGATAGCTACTTTAATGGAGTGATGGCTTTATTGAGCGGCGAAAAAGTAAGGGAAGTTAATTTAATTCAATAGTAATTTATCTGTATTAAACTCCCGGATCATGCGGGCGGCTATGGTTGCCTGTTAAAAGAATTTAAGGGAGATGTGCGTAAAAAAATTCATTGCATTTTTCATGGTTAGACAATAACAGGTATAAAAAAAACCTCCAGAAATTCAGGAGGTTTTGTAATCGGTAAGGCGCTATTAAATAGTTATTATTCTGAAGTACTTCAATCGTTGCCTTCATCTTCGCAACTCTGCAGCTATATTTGCTAGCTCGCTATTATATCTTGTCTGCCTTTTTTACTCAAGTAGCATCCTAAACACAGTTCAGTTTTTGTTGAAGGTTGCAGACAAAAAGGGAAGAGCAGAATATTTATGCATATTCTCAAATAATTAAAACCATCATTACTTACACTGGTACTGATAACTGTAAGTTGTAATGCTGCCTCCATTAAACTTCAAAGCAGTGATTTTACCGTTTTCGAAGGTATAGTCGAAACTGGTTATCGAGTTACCAGTCGCAACTGATTTGATGGGATTTTTCGTACTATATACTTTATAACCCTGTATCGTTTGTATCAGCCAGATATAATCTCCTTCCCGGGCGGGTTTAGTCAAATCATATTCGATAGTGGTTGTTGTGCCACTTTGTGTGGTGGAAATCATATTGCCACCGCTCCACGCAGCCGTGGTAACCTGGGGCGCCACATTTTGCGAATTGGTATAAGTATCCTTTAGCAATTCTGCTCCATTATACTCGTAGGTGTCTTTGTACCAGGTGGAACCGTTGGCACTTGTTTCCGATTTTACACTGGCGGCAAATCCATTAGCATTCAGCGTAATTGTTTTCTTTCCGGCAAAAGCACCATTGTTTGTGGTGGAAGCCACTGTAGTGTTGCCACTGTAGGTATATACGGTTAGCGTGGCGCCGTAGGTTACGGTTTCTATCTTACCATCAGAATTGTAAGTAAAGTTGTAACCGTCGCCGGCACTGGCACTAACGGTGATGATTTTGCAGGTGGGCGTTCCGGCACTGTCTTTTTTGCAACTTGAAAAAAATATACCTGTAGACAATAGCAGTACGGGTAGCGATAAAAATTTGAATGATTTCATATAATTAATTTTTTTTGATGTTTTACTTTTGATTTTTTGATTTTTGATTTTCTACTTTTAAATGTGTTCACTCTGGCGATAGGATGATATGTTTATTTTTTCTGAAGTGCTTCTACTGCTTTTTCTAATTTTGCGACGGTTGTTTTCAGCGTTTCTATTTGCTCCTGCTGTGCTCTTCTATGGCTTTAATGGCTACTACGCTAAAGCCTGCATAATTAAGACTATGGTAAACTGTTTGGTCTGTACTGTCGCCATTGGGATGTTGGAAATCTCCAGCCAGTGTTGGGAACAATCTTTTTCATATCCAGTGTTTTATTTTTTTATACCGTAAAACTAACTTCAGAAAAAATGTAGAGGATG
>JBDSIB010000003.1:0-14663 GCA_039918155.1 Ferruginibacter sp. | reverse complement strand
GAAGGTATGGGTGCAGTAATGAAAAATAATTACGACCGGTTTTTTACAGTTGAACATGCGGGCATGATGATACTTGCCTGGATACTGGTACACATTGGAAGAGCACAGGTGAAAAAAGCAGCAACAGATACAGCGAAGCATAAAAAAATGCTATTGTTTTTCGGATTGGCTCTTTTGTTGATCCTTGTTAGCATTCCATGGCCTTTCAAGGCTGATGTTGGAAGACCATGGTTCCGTTGGTTTAATTAATAATTTTTAAGTAGAAAAATAATGGCGAAAGCGAAAAAGGAAAAACCGATCATCCTGATAACGAATGATGACGATATAACGAGTAAGGGTATACGTAGTTTGGTGGAAGCAGTAAAAGATCTGGGAACTGTGGTAGTGGTGGCACCGGAAAGACCGCAAAGTGGAATGGGGCATGCTATTACAATCGGCTCTCCGCTGCGAATGAACAAAGTGCAATTTTTTGGGAATGATGTGGAAGCCTGGCAAACAAGCGGTACCCCGGTAGATTGTGTGAAACTCGCCGTTGATAAAATACTGCATCGCAAACCGGATATTTGCCTGAGTGGAATAAATCATGGTGCCAACCACTCTATAAATGTATTGTACAGCGGAACGATGTCTGCTGCAATGGAAGCGGCTATTGAAGGTATTCCGAGTATCGGTTTTTCATTGCTGGATTATAATTTTGATGCTGACTTTACCGCCAGCAAACAGATCGTAAATAAAATGGTGAGTGCGATATTGGGCAAAAAATTAGATAAACATTTTTTACTGAATGTGAATATACCAATTGCGACACCTGATAAAATAAAAGGCATAAAAATATGCAAACAGGCATATGCAAAATACGAGGAAGATTTTAGTGAACGCCTGGATCCGCATGGTAAAAAATATTACTGGCTTACAGGTGCCTTTAAAAACTTTGATAAAGGAAGGGATACAGATGTATGGGCATTGGAACATAATTATGTGAGTGTAGTGCCGGTGCAGTTTGACCTTACAAATTATGCACTGAAAACTAAATTAGAAATGACTAAACTATTTCAATGATTTTTAAGAAAGACAATTTTGTGTTTGGGTGTATACTTGGGTTTGTAGCACCCATTGTAGGTTTATTACTGCTGAAATATTATAAATTCGGCATGCTAAGTTTTAAGGAAGTGATGCAGTTTATTTATTACCAGCCAGGGCATGGGATAATGACCGCAGGACTTAGTGTTTCTCTTTTGATGAATGCTATTTTATTTACTTTTTACATCAATAGCCGGAGAGATAAGACGGCAAAAGGGATATTTATAACAACCGTTTTTTATGGCGCTATCATACTGCTTATCAAATATCTCAGTTAAGCGTCTTAACGGTACATTGATGATTTATTGGCAGTATCTTAACATGAGAATGAGGCAAACGTTGTTAGCTTTGTGTAACAAATCGAAAATAAGAATTTCTCATAAGCAGTTAGTTTTGGTAAACGAAGCCCTTAGTCTTAGGGGCTTCTCTTTTTTTATAAAGGTGGGAACAACCCATTCACGAATTGCTGCTTATTGAATACTAAAAGATCTGTAGCTTTTTCTCCTACACCAATAAATTTTACGGGGATTTTAAACTGGCTTGCAATGGCTAATACTACTCCACCCTTTGCGGTTCCGTCTAATTTTGTAATAGTGAGAGCAGTTACATCTGTGGCTGCAGTAAAATGCTTGGCCTGTTCCAGTGCGTTTTGGCCAGTGCTGCCATCCAGTACCAGCATTACTTCATGTGGCGCTTCAGGTATTACTTTTTGTATGACCCTTTTTATTTTGGTCAACTCATCCATTAAATGGAGTTTGTTGTGGAGGCGACCAGCCGTGTCTATAATGATTACATCACTGTTACGGGCTATGCCGCTGATGATTGTATCATATGCTACCGATGCAGGATCGCAGCCCATTTCTTTCTTCACTATTGGTACATTGGTGCGTTCACTCCAGATCGTCAACTGATCCACCGCTGCAGCCCTGAAAGTATCAGCGGCACCGAGTAAAACAGATTTGCCAGCCTGGGAAAAATTGTGCGCCAGTTTGCCGATAGTGGTGGTTTTGCCAACACCATTTACCCCAACAACTAATATAACATGTGGCTTGTGGCCGGCAGGCAGTTCATAATTTTCATAACTCGTATCCTGCGGTGCTGAAATTAACAAATTCTCTATTTCCTGTTTTAAAATACCGTTCAGTTCTGCGGTATTCAGATACTTATCTTTTGCTACTCTTTTTTCAATCTGGTCAATAATCTTCACGGTGGTTTCTACACCCACATCTGCACTTACCAAAGCATTTTCAAGCTCATCCAGCACTTCTTCATCCACCGTGCTTTTACCGGCAATAGCTTTGGTTATTTTACCCAGAAAACCTTCCCGGGTTTTTTGCAAACCCTGGTCTATCGTTTCCTGCTGTTGCTTTTTTCCGAAAAGTTTATCAAATATGCCCATGGTAATAATTGGATAATATGATAATTAGATAATTAGATAATGACGGTATTTCTAAAAATAAAGAAAGCCTCCTGATAAATCGGGAAGCTTAAATATAAATTATTGATAGCATAGCTTAGTTACCTAAGTGCTCTTTAATTTTATCTTTGTGTACGATTGCTTCTTTAAAAGTATAAGCGCCTGTTTTAGGGCTGCGAAGCGTACGTATAACCTTTGTCCAGTTTTTAGCATCTGATGCCGCTTTCTGATCTTTGGTTTTTATCGCTGTTTTAGCTGCTTTTGCCATTGTAATCTATTTTGAAAATTTTAAAAATCGGGGTTGGTTACTTAATCTCTTTGTGAACAGTAACTTTTTTAAGGATCGGGTTAAATTTCTTTAACTCCAAACGCTCAGGAGTATTCTTTTTGTTTTTGGTAGAAATGTAACGGCTTGTGCCCGGTTTGCCACTTGTTTTGTGCTCTGTACATTCCAGGATAACCTGTACCCTGTTTCCTTTCTTTGCCATTGTATTATTATTTTAAAACGCTAATTAGATTTTTGAACCAGCAGCACGCAATTGCTTTACTACTGAATAAAGGCCATTTTTATTGATGGTCCTGATTGCTTCTGAAGATACTTTAATGGTAACCCATTTATCTTCTTCTGCAAGAAAATAACGCTTGGTTTGCAAATTTGGTAAAAACCTGCGCTTTGTTTTAATGTTGGAATGAGAAACCTTATTACCGGTAATCGGCTTCTTTCCTGTAAGTTCACATACTCTTGCCATGTCCTAAAATTTTGGACGGCAAAAGTAATGATTTTACTTTATAAATGGCTATTAATCGGGAATTATTTTATAAAATATCCCTGAGCCGCTTGTAAGCAACTCAATTTTACGGAAATTACGTGTAAAACGAATTTATGGATATTCATTTTGTGACGACTTCTTTTGACGAAGATGTTTCTTTTACCGCCTATATTAATTCTCATCCTGTAAAAATGGACAGTAGCGGCAACCTTGGCTCCAGCCCTAAAAGACTAATGCTGGCATCACTTGCCGGATGCACCGGGGTTGACATTGTACTTATTTTAGATAAGATGAAAGTTGCTTACAGCGATTTCAGTATAGATACGGAAGCGACGCTTACGGAAACCGATCCTAAAATATACAACTGGGTAAAGCTTACGTACAAAATAAAGCTTGAAGAAAAAGACCATGCAAAAATGGAAAGAGCTGTCAGTTTATCGCAGGATAAATACTGCGGCGTAAGCGCCATGTTTAAGGCTTTCGCTACCGTGGAAACTGAGATTGTTTATTTATAGTAACGATTGAAATTCTATTTAGCAAACACATTATCCTTTTCAGTATCTACCATTAAATATTTATTACGGCCAAGTGTCAGAAAATACGTCATGTATAAAAATGCCACAATAAAAATAGCAGCAGAACAAATCGTAGCCCATTTGGGCATTTCAACTTCACCACTACGCAAGGCAAACCGGCCGAAAATACCTACCAGTACAAGAATATACAGATAGGTAAAATATTTAAGATTACTTTTTACTTCCAGGTAAGCTACTTCGCCGGGCTTCAGCATTAATTCTTTTGGAGGGCTACCACACCAATCTACTTTACATTTTACCAATTTTAGTCCTGGCTCAGTTATATATTCTTCTGTAGAATCATTTTTTATAATACCTAACTGTACATTGTTTATAAAAACTTTATATCCACGCATACGATTCATCCATTGGCTTTTGCGACGAAGAATTATTTTGCTTGCCTGCTCCATAAATATTATTTAATCAAGATTAAAAAGACCTTTATTTAAAACCTGCAGTGTTTGTTCTTTATAGCTTCTTGGTATCAGTAAAGAAATGTTGTGATGACTACCACCATAGCTCACCATACGAACAGGTATTGCCTTAATAGCATCAAATAGTTTGTGCATTATTTCTTTTGTATCCGTTATTTCATTGCCTACAATAGATACAATGCTTTGATTGGTATCAATCTCAACCGTACCAAATGCTTCCAGCTCTTTGGTAATTTCTGTAAGAAAAATGTCATTATCAATAGTAACAGACACTGCTACTTCTGAGGTAGTGATCATATCAATAGAAGTGCGGTATTTTTCAAAAACTTCAAATACTTTTCTTAAAAAACCATACGCTAGCAACATGCGGCTGCTCTTAACTTTAATAGCTGTAATATTATCTTTTGCAGCTATTGCTTTTACGCCTGTACTGCCGGCATCTTCTGTTATTAAAGTGCCTTTGGCACTTGGGTCCATAGTATTTAAAAGCCTTACCGGAACATTATAAAACTGTGCAGGCCATATACTTGCCGGATGCAATATTTTTGCACCGAAATAAGCAAGTTCCGCAGCTTCTTCAAAACTCATCTGCTCAATCGGCCTGGTAGTTTTTACAACTCTCGGATCATTATTATGCATGCCGTCAATATCGGTCCATATTTCACATACATCTGCATTAATGGCTGCCGCTACTAACGAGGCTGTATAATCGCTGCCACCCCGTTTTAAATTATCCACTTCCCCTCTGGCATTTCGGCTAATATAACCCTGCGTAATAAAAATATTGATGTCCTTATTACGTTGTAATATCTGGGCTAATTTTACTTTTATCGTCCCTATCTGAGGCTCATCCTGGGTATCAAGCGTCATAAAATCCAGGGCAGGTATCAGTTTATGATCTATTCCTTTTTCTTCAAGATAAAGGCTAAAAAGTTTTGTGCTGAGTAATTCACCCTGTGCTAAAATATCTTTATTCAGCGCTTCGCTAAATGATATTTTTAAGATGATGGAAAGAAATTCAAAATGCTCTGCCAATACTTTTTTTGCTTTGTTCACAATTGCAATATCAGTAAGCAGGTCGCCCACAAAATGATGGTAATGCGCTTCCAAACTGTCTATGCGCTGTTGGGCAGACTGTCTGTCATTAGCAGCAAGCAATTCGCTGATCTCTACCAAAGCATTTGTAGTACCGCTTAAAGCCGATAATACTACTATCTTTCTATCTTTATCGGCAGTTATTAAAGTTGCCACTTCTTTCATACGCTGCGGCTTACCTACGCTGGTGCCGCCAAATTTCATTACTTTCATAACCTTTACTGGATTTTTATTTTTTGATTTTAACAGGTCGCAAATTTAAACTACTCTGTTCAGATTTCAATTAACTGTTATAAAGTGACAGAAAATCTTTCTCCCAATTGTTCCAGGTCATCACTTACCGCTTTTAAAAGTGTAATACCATTAACAAGCCCCTCCTTTTCCATGGCTGTTTCCGGCTCCCCGGGAATAACCACTTTATCAAAACCTTCCGCAGTTTCTGCAGTCCTGAAACGCTGTATCCATTTATCCATATTGTCTTTAAAATCCTGTGCCGGGCGAAAAGCATCAATACGCATTGCACCAAAAAAATGTCCGACCCCTTTTCCCGGCATTCCCTCCGGCATTGGGATATAAGCAGGGAATGGCGGCACCCAAGGCCCGTAGTTTGCGCCGCTTAGTATGCCAGAAAAAATATCTACAATGCTCCCGAGCATATAGCCTTTGTGGCTTCCGTGTTCTTTATCACCACCTAACGGCAGTAGTGCGCCACCATTTTTTATTTCATTCGCATTGGTACTTAGCTCTCCTGTTTTCGTTTGTACCCAACCGTGAGGTACAGCTTCATTTTTGCGTAGCAGCATTTCCAGCTTGCCGTTTGCAGCGGTAGTTGTTGCAAAATCAGCGACAAAAGCGGGTTCTTTTCCGGCGGGAATAGCGACAGCGATTGGGTTAGTACCCAGCAATCTTTCTGTAGAAAAAGTAGGTGCCACCAATGCAGATGCATTCGTCATAGCAATGCCGATCATATCATGCGGCAAAGCCATCATTGCATGGCAGCCGGCAATACCAAAATGGTTGCTGTTTTGTACACTCACCCAACCGGTACCCACATTTTTCGCTTTATCAATTGCAACCTGCATGGCGTAACGTGCTACCACCAGGCCGAGGCCACTATCACCATCAACTACAGCAGTGGAAGGCGTTTCATGGATTATTTTAAGTTCGGGTGTTGCATTTACTCGTTTAGCATCCCACAGACGCACATAGCCGGTCAAGCGGGCTACACCATGACTATCTACGCCCCGGAGATCGGCACTTAATAAATTTTTTGCTGCAATAGCCGCATCGGTTTTGCTGCAACCCATTTTCAGAAAAATGTTCTCAGAAAAATGTAATAATTGCTCATAAGAAAATGACTGTTCCATTTTGCGAAGATAAGATGAGGCTGCCAGATGCGTAGAGAACCAATACGCTTAGATAAAAGATCAATAAAGATATACTCTACAAGAGTGCGACGCCACTGAAGATGCACATTGAACTAATGCTTGTAACACAAAAATGAATTCCTTAAATTTGCAGCGCGATAACAGCCTAAATAATTAATGATAATGGGAAGGATATTTGAAGTTAGAAAAAGTGCCATGTTTGCCCGTTGGGATAAAATGGCTAAAAACTTTACCCGTATTGGAAAAGAAATTGCCATTGCGGTAAAAGCCAGTGGCCCGGACCCGGATAATAACCCGGCACTGCGCCGCTGCTACCTGAATGCAAGGGCTTGTGGTATGCCAAAAGACCGTGTGGAAGCTGCGATAAAAAGAGCCATGGGCAAGGATACCAGCAACTATGAAGAATTATTATATGAAGGTTATGCGCCGCATGGCGTGGCAGTAATGGTGGAAACGGCAACTGATAATCCAACGAGGACGGTTGCAAATGTAAGAATGCATTTTACCAAAGGGCATGGTTCTTTAGGAACCAGTGGCAGCGTAGGTTTTGGCTTTAACCACATGGCAGAATTTAAAATAAAAAGTGCCGGCTTAAATACGGAAGACCTGGAACTTGAACTGATAGATTATGGCCTGGAAGAAATTGGGGAAGATGAAGAAGGCAACATTATTATCCGTACGCCATTTAATGAATATGGCCACATGGCAAAAGCACTGGAAGAAAAAAAGATGGAAGTAATTACTGCAGAGCTTACGAGAATACCAACAACAACTGTGGAGTTGGGAGAGGAAGAATCGACCGAAGTATTAAAATTAGTAGACAAACTTGAGCAGGATGAAGATGTGCAAAAAGTATATCACAACCTGAAATAAAAAAAAGCCTTCACTTTTCGTGAAGGCTTTTTTGTTGGATACCTTTTTACCCGGCAACCCGGAAAGAAACTTTACAATTGACACCATAAGTGCTGATCTCGTTATCCTTCACATGAACTTTCATATCTTGTATCCATACAGAATCAATGTTCTTAATGGTTTTTGATACTTCTTTTACAGCTTGCTTTACAGCATCATCAAAACTTACAGTTGAAGATGCAATAACTTCGATAACTTTTACTACAGGCATAATTATTAATGTTTGTATGGTTAAAAAATAATGTTTCTTATTTATAAGAAGATACAATTACTCTGCCATCATTTCCTGCACTACATTTATAATATCTTCTGCATTTGGTTTTGAAAAATAATCTCCATCGGTGCCATAGCCAGGGCGGTGTTCTTTTCCGGTAATAGTACGTGGCGATACATCAAGATGCTTGTATCCTTTCTGCTCTTCCATTACTTTATTAAACATAAATGCTGCGGCACCACCGGGTACATCTTCATCAATAAATGCAATACGATTCGTCTTTTTTAAAGATTCTACAATACTATGATTGATATCAAAAGGCAACAATGTCTGCACATCTATTACTTCGCAACTAATACCTAACTTTTGTAAAGTAGCAGCAGCATCCAACACAATCCGTAAAGTAGAACCGTAGGTCACCATTGTAATATCTGTACCTGGTTTTACAATTTCAGGAATACCTAACGGCACGGTAAAATCAAGTAAGTTAGATGGTAATTTTTCTTTAAGGCGATAACCATTCAGGCATTCGATCACTAAAGCAGGATCGTTACCCTGCAATAAGGTATTGTACATTCCTACAGCCTGCACCATATTCCTTGGCACGCACACATACATTCCTCTGAGAGCATTTATAATCATGCCCATGGGTGAGCCGCTGTGCCAGATACCTTCCAGGCGATGGCCTCTTGTGCGTACAATCAGAGGAACGCTTTGTTGCCCTGCGGAACGAAAATGTGTTGTGGCAACATCATCACTCAAAGGTTGCAAACCATATAATAAATAATCGAGGTATTGAATTTCTGCAATCGGTCTTAGCCCACGCAGGGCCATCCCTATACCCTGGCCCATAATGGTAAGTTCTCTTATACCGGTATCGAATATACGCTCTTTACCATACTTTTCCTGTAAGCCACTAAAGCCCTGGTTTACGTCACCAATATAACCCAGGTCTTCACCAAAAGCTGCTACTTTATTGTTGGATGCAAATAGTTTGTCGAAGTACTTGTTCAGCACTTCATAGCCATTTATTAATGTCGCATCGTCGTTGTAAGTAATTGGTATTACAGGCGTTTTTAAAGCACTTTTGGGGCCTTCATTATAAAGGAGTGCGTCATACAATACTTTATTTTCCGCTAATTTATTTTGATAAAAACCTTTGATAGCTGCCGCATCTGCCGCAGGCAAAGCGTTTATAGCATTGCCCAATGCTTTAAATACATCTTTACGCAAAGGCTCTTTCTCAGCAGAAAGTTTTTCTACAATGCTTTTTACTGCCGGAAAATTAAAAGCTGCATGAGTCATTATTTCAACAGCCTCCATTTGCAACACTTTAATTGGTTTTAAATAATTTTCCCAGGCGGATTTTTTACTTTCTTTTACAAAAGTAGCTGCATCATGTGCTATGGTATCCAGCTCTTCCTCTTCTGCCAAAGAATTTGCCAATATCCACTCCCTCATTTGTTTTACACAATCCCATTCTCTTTCCCAGTCAAGCCTGTCAGCATCTTTATAACGTTCATGGCTACCTGAAGTGGAGTGCCCCTGTGGCTGTGTTATTTCTTCTACATGAAATAGTGCGGGTGTATGTGTATCCCGTATTTTTTGAATGGCATGTTCCATTACTTCACACATACCGGCATAATCCCAACCTTTTAATTTGTAAATGTCAATACCGTTGGTATCTTCTTCTTTTTGCAAACCAGCTAATGCATCTGAGATAGATCCTTTAGTTGTCTGGTATTGTTTAGGAACAGAAATACCGTATCCATCATCCCAGACAAAAACCGCCAATGGCACCTGTAGTACACCGGCAGCATTCATGGTTTCCCAAAAATGCCCTTCGCTGGTAGAGGCATCTCCAATAGTGCAAAAGCATACCTCATTGCCATTATCGCTGAGGTTTTTCATATCCTGTAATTCCGGCACATTTCGGAATAATTTGGAAGCAAATGCCAATCCAAGAGCACGGGGCATCTGGCCAGCTGTTGGCGCAATATCACTAGATATATTTTTGAGATCAGCAAGATCCAGCCAGTTCCCGTCTTCATCTACCATTCTTGTTGCAAAATGGCCATTCATTTGGCGGCCGGCGCTAAATGGTTCATTTTTAATATCGGGATCAGCATACAATTGGGCAAAAAATTGTTCTACAGTCGCCAGCCCACTTGCAAACATAAAAGTCTGGTCACGGTAATAGCCCGACCTGAAGTCACCGGGCCTAAAAAATTTAGCCATAGCAACCTGTGCTACTTCTTTACCACCTCCAAAAATGCCAAATTTAGCTTTGCCTGTAAGTACTTCTCTCCGTCCTAATAAACTTGTCTCACGGCTAATGCAGGCAAATTCATAATCTCTCAGCACTTCATTGCGGAAATTTTCAAAACTTAGCTTATCCTGAAGCTCTGTATCAATGCTGCTTTTTGTATCCATAACTGATAAATTACTACAAATTTATTAAATTTAACGGGCATTGTTAAAAATGTGTAAAGTGAATAACAATTTATGCCAAAATAAAACGTTTTAGTATCTTTGGCATCCTTTAAATCACATTTTAAAATGAAGAAAGTCATTTTTTTATCAGCACTTTGTTTTGCAGCATTTACCATGAATGCGCAACAGGTGGCTCCAAATGAAGTTACAAAAACAACTGTAGTTACGACTCCAGCTCCAGAAACGCTTGTACTTAAAGAAATTGAATACAATTTTGGGAAAATACCACAAGGGAAGCCGGTAACACATATTTTTGAAGTAACCAATATTGGTAAAACAGCCTTTAAGCTTGACAATGTACAGGCAAGTTGCGGATGTACTACTCCTGAATGGAACAGAACGGAAATAATAGAACCTAATACTACAGCAAAAATAACTGTTGGTTATAATGCGGCAGCTGAAGGTCTATTTGCAAAAAATATTACCATTACTTATAATGGTAGTCAAACTAAAACTTTTATGATAAAAGGCGAGGTTTGGAAAACACCAGCTTCAAGCGCACCAGCGAATGAAGGATTAACAGATTTAAAAAACTAAAACAAAAAAAATACAATCATGAAGAAATTACTATTCTCATTAACAGTTTTGGCATTATCAACTACAACTTTATTTGCACAGAAAAAATCGGACGATGTGGCAAAATTTAAGACTGATGTTATTGACCAGGGAAAACTTGAAGTTAATAAACCTGAAATGGCAACTTTTGTGGTAACAAACATCAGCAAAGAGCCATTGATCATTGAACAGGCTAACCCAACCTGCGGATGTACAATGGGTGATTATACAAAAGAACCAATTGCTCCCGGCAAAAGCGGTACAATTACTGCAAAATTCAATGCAGCTTCTGTAGGCGTATTTGAAAAACATCTTACTGTAAAATTTGCAGGTGTAGATGAGATCAAAAGCATCACTATCAAAGGTGAAGTTTTAAGCGCTGATGATTATGCAAAATTGAAGGGTAATACTAAACCAGCAGTTGCGACAGTGAATAAAAATTAAAAAAAACTATTTTGATAAAGAGCGCCCTGGCATATGCCGGGGCTTTTCTTTTACATCCTGTTTGCAAAATATGCGGCAGTATTCTTGCTGATAATATGTAAATTTAGCAATCGTTTCACCTTAAAAATCAATATCGGATGAGTGAATATAGTTATGGCATGGTTGGTCTTGGCACCATGGGCAACAACCTGGTTTTAAATATGAGTGACCATGGATACAGTGTAGCAGGATATGACAAGGATGCCACAAAAGTGGATGCTTTAAATAAGCTTGGAGAAGGTAAAAAAATAATGGCAACAACGGATGTTGGCGCATTTGTAAAATCGCTGGAAGCACCGAGAGTAATTATGTTACTGGTGCCTGCAGGCAAGATTGTCGATTATGTAATTGCTGATCTGAAACCTTTTTTAAGTGATCATGATATCATTATAGATTGTGGCAATTCTCATTTTACTGATACGCAGATACGGGTAGATACACTTGTAAAAGAAAATCTTCATTTTATGGGATTGGGTGTTTCAGGGGGGGAAACAGGCGCCCGCTTTGGCCCAAGTATTATGCCGGGCGGCGATAAGGAAGCGTACAACCGCATTGCACCTATGCTACAGGCAATTGCAGCAAAAGTAAATGGGGATGCCTGCACTGCTTATATGGGTAGCGGCTCTGCGGGTCATTATGTAAAAATGGTTCATAACGGTGTAGAGTATGCGATCATGCAGATGATATCAGAATGTTATCAACTATTAAAATCATATGCAAATCTTACAAATGAAGAACTCCATGAAGTATTTGACAAATGGAGTAAAGGAAAATTACAATCTTATTTAATTGAAATTACAGCAGCGATATTTGTACAGAAAGATGAGGATAGCAATAACCTGCTGATTGATAAAATAGCAGACACGGCTCACCAAAAAGGAACCGGTGCCTGGATGAGCCAGGATGCGATGAATATTGGTTATCCTATCCCTGCAATAGATGCGGCTGTATCGCAAAGGATAATATCTTCCATGAAAGCAGAAAGACTTACAGCAGCAGGAACGCATGATGAAAAAAACCTAAATTCATTTAGCGGTAACAAAGCAGATTTTATAAACCAACTGGAAGATGCTTTGCATGCATGTTACATCATTACATATGCACAAGGTCTGGCAATGCTAAAGGTTGCATCAGACAATTATAAATATGATGTAAATATTGCGACAGTAGCTTCCATATGGCGTGGCGGTTGTATCATAAGAGCTGCAATGCTGGAAGATATTACAGAAGCATTTACAAAACAGAGTGATCTTCAAAACCTGATGCTGAATGATAAATTTGCAGCAGATCTAAACAAAGAAGTTTATTCGCTGAAAGGGATTTTGAAAACTGCCATCAATAGTTCAATCCCAACACCTGCATTTTCTGCATGCATGCATTATTACGATAGTTATTTCAGCGCATGGCTGCCCGCAAATTTAATACAGGCGCAAAGAGATTTTTTTGGCGCACATACTTATGAACGCACCGATAAGGCAGGAACTTTTCACACTAACTGGAATCAAATAATACATTAAGATGTCAACTGAAAGAAAAACGACACCAACAATTATGGTAATTTTTGGTGGTAGCGGCGACCTTACATGGCGCAAACTAATACCTGCACTTTACAATCTTTATTTAGATAAATGGCTAAACGAAAATTTCTCTATTATCTGCATTGGCAGAGACAATTCAACTAATGCTGCTTTTGTAAGCCATTTAAAAGATGGCGTAGATAAATTTTCAAGAAGTGGAAAAACAAAAGCAGCTGAATGGACAGGTTTTTCAAAATATATTCAATATCAAAAAGGAGATTTCACACAGGCTCCTTTATTTAATACGCTTAAAAAAACGATTGCTGCTTTTGAAAAAAGTGCCGGGCAAACTGTTCAGAAACTTTTTTACATGGCTGTAAATCCTCAATTTTTTGAAGCCATTGCAAAAAATATTGGAGATGCCGGTCTGGCAGTTGATAAAAAATGTACAAGGCTTGTAATTGAGAAGCCATTTGGAACTGACCTTGAAAGTGCTAAGGCTTTAAATAAAGCACTATTGTCAATATTTGATGAGTGCCAATTGTACCGCATAGACCATTATTTAGGAAAAGAAACTGTACAGAATATTCTTGCTTTCCGTTTTGCAAATGCATTGTTTGAGCCTGTATGGAACCGCAATTACATTGACCATGTGCAAATTACCGTTGCCGAATCTATAGGGATTGAAGACCGTGGTGGATATTATGAGCATAGCGGCGCACTACGTGACATGATACAAAACCATGTGATGCAGCTTGTATGTCTTATAGCGATGGAACCGCCTGTATCTTTCAACGCAGATGAAGTAAGGAATAAAAAAGTAGATGTACTGAATTCTATACGAAAAATAAAAAAAGAAGAAGTACACCTTTATGCAGTGCGTGGGCAATATGGTGAAGGTTGGGTAGAAGGTGAAAAAGTAAAAGGATACCGTGAAGAAAAAGATGTTGCAGAAGATTCTAACACAGAAACATTTTCTGCATTAAAATTATTTGTAGACAACTGGAGATGGACCGATGTTCCGTTTTATATCCGTTCGGGTAAACGCATGCAGGAATCTATTTCTGTTATAACTATTGATTTTAAACCGGTGCCGCATCAATCTTTTCCTGATGAAGCGATGGAAAACTGGCAGCCAAACAGGCTTGTACTGAATATACAGCCTGATATGGGAATCCGTCTTCGTTTCCAGGCAAAACGCCCCGGGTTACAAATGCATCTTGCGCCTGTAGATATGCTTTTTGATTATAGTGATTCTTATAAATCCGGCAGCAGCCCTGAAGGATATGAAACACTTTTGCTGGATGTAATGGAAGGCGATGCGACTTTATTTATGCGTGCCGACCAGGTAGAAGCTGCCTGGGAAATTGTAATGCCGGTGTTGAGTAACTGGCTGGCAAATCCTTCCGTAAATTTTCCTAATTATGCAGCGGGAACAAATGGGCCGGAAACAGCAGAAGCTTTGATAGCAAAGGATGGCAACAACTGGATCATTATGCCTTTTGAAAAAAAATAAATATGCGTAAAATTTCTGTGTTTGAAAATAGTGAAGCATTAAGCAAAGCAGCAGCAGATTTTATTGTATCGCTTGCAGCAAAACAAATTGCGGAAAATGGAAAATTTTCCATTGCATTATCGGGTGGCAACACACCATCTCAACTTTTTGAATTACTGGCAACTGCAGCTTACAACAAAGCCGTTGATTGGAAAAACACTTTCGTTTTCTGGGG
>JBDSIB010000002.1:0-3274 GCA_039918155.1 Ferruginibacter sp. | reverse complement strand
AAACACATGCACACTAATTACACAAACTGCCAGGACATGGCTTTAAACACTATTTCTTTGAATTTTTTATGTTGTTCCTGGCCGTAACGCTCGGTTATTTTGTAGAAAATATAAGAGAGCATTATGTAAATAAAGAAATAGAAACGCAAAATATTGAGAGTATCATTTCGGCCCTGGCAAGTGATACCGTACAATTAAAAAATATTATTGCTGCCAATGAAAAAGTTATCCTGCATTTGGACAGTGTGGTGCAACTAAAAAATACTGATCTGGCTACTGAAGAAAATAAAAGATCTTTTTTAAGAAACAGTGTGGTGGGGTTTTCTGAAGACTGGTTCTTTATTACAAATGATGCGGCACTGCAGCAACTAAAATCATCCGGCACACTTCGCTTGATAAGAAAACAAAATATTATTGACAGTATCTTCAAATACGAATCAAATAATAATATGATCAACCAACAGCATCAAGACTGCTACCATCTTTTTAAAGAATCATTTGATGATTATAAAAAAGCTGTCAGCCTTTTCTTTTACCGGGATACGAGTGTAATGAAATATTCTTTGGGATATGATAACAGTGCAGCGGTATTTAAAAACGTAGATGCCGTTACGATAAGCAGCGACAAAGAAAAAGTAAATATTTTATTTGGCGATGCCGCTACCATGGCTGCTCCGCAGGAAGCTTATGTATATCTAATGAAAGATCAACTGGCTTATGCCAAAAACCTAATTACATTTTTAAAAAAGGAATATCATTTACAAGATGAATAACGAACAGCACCCAACCTGGAAAAGCCGGCTGATAAGATTTATTATTTACATAGCGGTAGGATTCTTATGTGCATTTTTATACAACCAGTTAAAAAAATAAAATCATAGATTTAAAGCTTTATAAGCTTCAACAATTTTAAAAAATGAATTACACCAAAACAACATTATTATCAGCTTTCATGCTGTTATCACTGGCATTATCAGCCCAAACAAAATCTGTATTTAACCCACACGAGTTGTTTGCTCAGGATGCTTATACAAAAAATGGAAATGAATTTCGTTCGGCAAATGGCGCTCCCGGTGCGGCTTACTGGCAAAACCGTGCTGACTATTTATTGAATGCAAATATTGATACGGGTAAAAATATTTTGTCTGCAACTGAAACGATACACTATACAAACAACAGCCCCGGTGCTTTATCTTCGCTGTGGCTGGAACTTGCACAAAACACTTACCGGGAAGATGCCCGTTCCAATTTTTATACGGCTTCCACTCCAGGCCATCTGACTGGAGTATCGGGACACACTGATGGCTATCATTTCGACAATGTCAGCATCGAATACAAAGGCAAAACTTTTAAAGCCGATTATATCATCAATGATACAAGGATGCAGATCCGTTTGCCACAGGCATTATCGTCAAAAGAGAAAATAGATATCCATATAAGATATAATTACAGCATACCCGGAACATTTGGCAATAGAACAGATTTCTTCTCTACCAAAAATGGAAAAATTTATGAGATAGCACAATGGTATCCACGCATGTGTGTGTACGATGATCTACATGGCTGGGATGCTTTGCCATTCCTCGGTAGCGGCGAGTTTTATTGTGAGTACGGCGATTTTGATTATACAATTACAGTACCAGCAGGAGTAATAGTTGCCGGCAGTGGTGAATTACAAAATGAAAAAGAAGTTTTATCTGCTACGCAAATACAAAGACTGAATGCGGCCAGGAAAAGCGATAAAACAATTATGATACGCACGGCAGAAGAAGTAAATAATAAAACTGCAAATAATAAATTACAAAGCTGGCATTTTAAAATGTTCAATACAAGGGATGTGGCTTTTGGCGCCTCCCGTGCATACATCTGGGATGCAGCAAAAGTAAATTTACCGACAGGCAAAAAGTGTCTGGCCATGTCTGTGTATCCTGTAGAAAGTGCAGGGGAAGATGCCTGGGGAAGAGCAACAGAATATCTGAAAAAGTCAATGGAATATTTTTCTGAAAAATGGTTTGTCTATCCCTACCCTGTTGCAATAAATGAGGCCGGCATGGCAGGCGGCATGGAATACCCGGGGATTGTTTTTGATGGCATTAATGATAAAGGAAGTGAGCTGTATTGGGTTACAGCGCATGAGATTGGCCATAACTGGTTCCCGATGATAGTGGGAAGCAATGAACGCCGCTATGCCTGGATGGATGAAGGCTTCAATACTTTTATAGATGTATATGCATCTGATGCATTTAATAAAGGTGAATATGCGCCTAAACGTGATGGTGAGTATGCTCCGGGAAAAGGAAATCCGGCAGATGAAATTATTCCGTTATTAAAAGATGAGGCTGCACCAAATATGATGGCAAGAGCAGATATGCTTACCGAACAATACCGGCACCCGCTGGTATATTTTAAACCTGCGTTTGGCCTGGTTTTATTGCGGGAGCAAATATTAGGCGAAGACCGTTTTGATTATGCATTTAAAAAATATATTGAACATTGGGCTTATAAACATCCATCGCCAGACGATTTTTTCAGAAGTATGGAAAGCCAGTCTGGTGAAGACCTTGGCTGGTTTTGGAAAGAATGGTTTTACAATAACTGGCAGTTTGATGTAGCAGTTGAATCAGTAACTTATACCAATAATGATGCAAAAAATGGTGCAGATATTACCATGACCAATCTGCAAAAAATGGCAATGCCTGTAATAGTTGAAATTGCTTTAAAAGACGGCGGTAAAATGAATTTGCAATTGCCGGTAGAAACCTGGATGCAGGGAACAGAGCATACGATCCATGTACCAACTACGCAAGAAATTAAATCTGTAACAATTGATCCCAAAAATAAATTACCGGACAGCAACAGGAGTAATAATGTTTGGAAAGGATAAGTAATTTAAAAGAGATGTTTTATGAAAACATCATTATTTAAATTTTTAAAATGAATAATTATATTTTGGCTAAAGCCAGATACAAATTCTTTTTGCTCCTCCAGCTAAAGCTGGAGGCAATTCAAAAGCTGGAGGCAATTCAAAGGCTGGATATAATTCAAAAGCAACAAACAATTCAAAAGGCTCCATCATGCAAGATGAATTGCCACAGGCTTCAGCCTGTGGATTAGATCATAAAAACTAAATCGGCTTTAGCCAAACTCTTTTTATAATTATTTTTTGATGAAAATATATTATACAACTCAGAATAAATTACCAATAGCCAAAATAACCCACTATGCCATTTGTTAGTGTTTATATCCATTTTGTTTGGAGCACCAAAGACAGGGT
>JBDSIB010000001.1:0-15860 GCA_039918155.1 Ferruginibacter sp. | reverse complement strand
GAAGTTGCAGATCTGCATCATTATTCCATACTACATGCAGAATTACGTTATCATAATTTTTATCACTGCTATGCTTATGCGACTGCCAGTCTGATGTATTGATATGCAGTTCAACACTGCCGGCCCAGATTGTTTTATCAATTTTTATTTTTGCATTTAAAAAATCCGGTCCCTGGTTGGTATTGTAACTACCGGGATGAATAATTTCTATTTCCCGAGAATCGGTTGTTTGCAGATTGCCGGTATTAAAATAACGGAACTGCCAGATGTAATGAAGCAAATGTTCTGTCATACAGGTAGGATTATTTTAGTAAAATAAATTTACTAAAATAATTTGTAAATGAACAGCAGAAAAAAGATAATTTAAACCATAAATTCTTCCCGCATGGGATTAAACGCATCTATAAGAACGCCCGCCTTCATACATACGACGCCATGCATCGTGTTGGAAGGAACAAAAAAGGAATCGCCTTTTGAGAGTATTTTTTCTTCATCGTCAATGGTTACTTTAAAGGAACCGCTTTTTATATAGCTTACCTGCGTATGAGCATGATTATGAACAGAGCCTACAGCATGCAGTTTAAACTTTACTTTTACGATCATCAGATCAGCATTGTAGCCTAATATTTTTCGTTTAACGCCTTTTTCTGTTTTTTCCCAGGGAATATTTTTATCCTCTACAAATATTTGCGAAGTTGAAGCTGTTGTCATATTTATCTTTTAAAATAAACTTATCTACAAAAATTCATTTTCCAAAGCCTGCACTACCCTGCTTACCGGCAATCCCATTACATTGTAAAAATCGCCTTCGATTGATTTAATGCCGACTACACCAATCCATTCCTGTATGGCATAAGCACCAGCTTTATCGTAAGGTTTGTATTTATCTATGTAAAAAATGATCTGCTCATGAGTAAGGTTGTGGAAATGAACAGTGGTGACATCGGCAAAAGCAATTTCTTTTTTGCCCTGCAAAATAACTACTCCCGTAATTACCTGATGTGTATTGCCGGAGAGCTCTTTTAAAATAGCAATGGCATCTTCTCTATCTTTTGGCTTGCCAATGATCTTATTATTACACACTACGATGGTATCGGCTGCTAAAATGGGGAGACCGGAAATATTTTTATCGGCAATAGCTGTGGCTTTGTTTTTTGCAATGTGAATAGCAGTTTCTTCAAAAGATAAACGCAACGGATAACTTTCATCTGTATCTGCAACAATAATATCAAATGGTATTTCTGCCCATTCCAGTAATTGTTTGCGTCTTGGAGATTGTGATGCTAAAATTATTTTCTGCATAGTGCTTTAACCCAAAAAAGTAAAAAATATCATAGATAAAATACCTGCAAGCATAACAAATTTTATCATGCTGCTGAGTTTGTGATAATCAGAAGGCACGATAGCCTGGTGTAATTTTTTTAAAATAAAAAGCATAGGCGCTACTATAAAAACAATAATGTACAATGCAATATACCACCAGCCGGATTGCCAGGCATATAACTGCACTATTACCAATGCGCCAATGCACACTATTAGCCACACTGCCGTAAAAACCTTGCTGGCTGGCACTCCCCATATAATGGGCATTGTTTTACAATTGTATTTTGCATCGCCATCCATATCTTCCAGATCTTTAACTACTTCTCTTATTAATGAAACAATAAATGCAAAACATGCATACAACATGCAGAATTTAAAAAACCTTCTATCATTAAATGCAGTGGCATTATGTTGCCATATACCAAGGCTGGCGCCTGCAAAAAAATACACTACTATGATCACCCATGCTGTGAGGGCAGCAATAATAATATTGCCTGATAATAATTTCTTTTTGAAAGTGGTGGAATAAAACCACAACAATAAAACGCAAAAAATATTTACTATTATAATTATCCAGCTGCCGGTTTTATAGCTTATCAATAAACTGATTACCAGGCCCGCCGCAGAAAGAATAAAATGCCAAACAATAGCCCAGCGCCTTTTAATAACTCTGTCTACGATGACTTTTTTGGGTTTATTGATTTCGTCAATATGCAGATCAAAATAATCGTTGATAATATAACCAGCTGCCGCAATAAAAACAGAAGCCATCATTAATAAATAAAAAAGTAAATGACGGTGAATGTAGCCCGGGGTTGTTAGAAAAGAATCAAAGACACAGAAATAAAAAAGACATTGCGTAAGCGCAATAAATACCAGATTAGGCCAGCGGATAAGTTGTAAAAATGCTTTAGCTAATTTCATCTATAGTGTAATAAAGCAAAATTAACTGAATAGGCCGCAATAAAACCCAGGTAAGATTTTATTTTGAAGCTATGCTCTCATCCTCAGCCCAGTGGCCATTGAGCTTAAGCACTTTTTCTATCACATCTCTTACACAGCCATTACCACCCGTTACTGGCGAAATATAATGAGAAACCGATTTTATTTCAGGAGCTGCATCAGCCGGGCAGCAAGCAATGCCTGCCATTTGCATGGGAGATAGATCAGGAAGGTCGTCGCCCATATATAGCACCTGGGGCCAGGTAAAATTATTTTCGGTAACGTATTTCAGTAATAGATCTTTTTTATTTGTTACGCCGAGGTGAACATCTGAGATCCCTAAGTTTTGTAACCTGATTCTCACAGCTTGTGAAGTGCCCCCTGATATTATTAGAATTTTATAGCCTTTTTTAACCGCCAGTTGCAATGCGTAGCCATCCTTTACATTCATTCTGCGTATCATCTGCCCATCATCCAGCAAAAGCAGGGAGCCATCGGTTAATACACCGTCAACATCCAACACCAGCAGTCTTATGTTTTTAAAATGGGAAAGTACGTTCATGATCTTCGATAGTCAATAGTCAATGGTTAATAGTGAAAGCCTGCAATTTGTTTTCTGTAGTCGGTCATCAGTGGACATTCCCCAACTACTTCTGTGCATCACGCCACTCATACACCCAGGTACTTTGAATTTTTTCCAGGTGACCTTCATTGCTTTCTTCTGGCTTGCCGGCAAAATGCGGAAGCTCCAGCACCCATTTATGAAGATCTGTAAAACGCAATCGGTAAATTTTTGCTTCACCAAATTCATCACCAAAACGCTCGTATAATTTCAAAGCAATATCCTCATAATCGTTCCAGTGAATAGGCGGTTCAAATGTCATAATCTGATAATTAATTAATATGCTGATGTTGTAAAAATAAAGACTCTATTTTTTAAATGAATTCCAAATGGAAAGAATTAGCAAATTATCACATCAGCTAATTGGTCCATTTAAAATATTATTCTCCTAAAAATTGGGACTGGTCAGGTAATCTTACAATAATATCTCCATCACCTTCCTGCAAAACACATTGGCAACTCAGCCGTGAATTTAACCTCGGATTGATGGCCCTATCAATAAAATCTTCTTCTTTGTCACTCAATTCTTCCACCATGCCTTCTCCCTGCTCTACATATACGTGGCAAGTGCTACAGGCACATACACCACCACAGTTATGATGAAGATCTATATCATTTTTTAATGCAACTTCCAGCACTGATTGGCCATCCTCTACGTTATTTATCGTAACCGGCTCTAATCCCTTCTGCTCAAACTTAAACGTAATATTATACATAATGCAAATTTCGGATTGCAAACCTAGTTTAAATTACCAATTATGGAAAATCTGTATTTCATTTTACATGCTTTTCACCGCAGATTGTTTATTTTGCCGCCAATTAACCCCATAAAATATCCAAAGAATGGTTGCAAATAATATGTTTCTGAAGAAGGTGATCCCTTACTTTCTCCTTGTTTTATGCATTACTGCATGCAACAGTAAAGATAAAAAAGTAACAACGGCTCCCGACAGTTTAAAAATTGTAAGAGCCAAAGTAGTACCGGTTGAACAGCCGAAAAAGAATGACCCTAAAGCTCCTATTATAAATATCGTAGATACCGTTGCTGCTAAAAAAATAGTACTGTTTATGAAAGACAGCGCATCTACGCCCCAACGCATCAGCCAGAAATTGGCAGAAATTTATGGCGTAAAAATTCCGGCTTTTATCAAAAAAAATAAAATAAAAATAAGTGGTGCTCCCATAGCCTGGTATCATTCACAAAAGGCTCCAATATTTTTTGAAGCCGGTATCCCTATTGATAAAAAACCTGCAAAACTTCCGAAAGGATTTTTTGTAAAAAGTATTGGTGGCGATAGTGCCGTGGTAGCGCATTTCTTTGGACCTTATAATATCACTTATGAAGCATACGAAGCCTTAAGTGATTATATAAAAGAGAAAAAGAAAAAGAAAACAGGCTTGCCTTATGAAATTTATGTAGGCGATCCTTTTGATAAAAATGGAAAACCGATTGACCCATTCCGGGTACAGACTAATATTGTGCAGACTTATGAGTAGATCACGGATTCATAATGCTGTCTGTAAGACGCAGGTAAGTAGTTTTTAGCTTTGGATAATTATTAAGAAGTTTTAAATGCTTATCCAGTGTTTTAATATCTTTTCGTATAGCCGGCCCGGTTTGTACATTCTTAGGCGAAGCATTTTGTATACGGTGTGCAGTTTCTTCAATAAGCGGTTTTAATAAATTAAAATCCACATGTTCCTGAGTGCAAAAATCTTCAGCAATAGAATAAAGGTAATTGGTAAAATTATTTACGATTACTGCAGCCGCATGAAGCTTAAGGCGTTCTTCATCATTTGCTTTTTTCACATTACTTGAAATACTGTAGGCGAATTCTCCTATTATATTAAATACCCATTCATTGCAGCCATCAATTAAAAATGGTATCTCAGGAATTTCCGGCATTTCTTTTCTTAATGTTTGCAACGGATACAATACGCCATAATTTTTTGAATATTGTTGCAGTACTTCCATAGCTACGGCTCCTGCTGTATGTACAACAAGTTTATCGTTTTTTATAATGCTGGAGAACAAATGCTCAATACCAGAATCTGATACTGCTATTATAATAATATCTGCATCTTCCTGTACTGGTTTAGTAAAATCACTATAAGCTGCGCCCAATTCATCTGCCAGCTCTTTTGCATGCATTTCATTACGGCTGATAACCTGGGAAACGATATGATTAGATCTCATTATCAGCCTGCCAATAACGGTAGCTACATTCCCTGAGCCGATCAATACTATTTTCATAAACGGTAACTTTGATGCGATGAATTTACAGAAAAAAATAATATTTCAATATTTAAGAGCAAAAATAAATGTACTAACACTTATTAATACACGAAAAGCCGCTGAATACGCCTTTAAATTGTTCTGCACGCCTATTAAAAGTGGTGTGGCAAAAGAAAGCAAGATTTTTAAAGACGCCGAGAAAATGGAATTTTTATTAGAGGGTAAAAAAGTTTGTGGCTTCCGCTTCAACCATCCCAGGCCGCAAAAAGTATTGATACTGCATGGATTTTCATCCTATAGTTACAAGTTTGATAATTATATAACGGCATTACTTGATAAAAATTATGAAGTACTTGCCTTTGATGCGCCGGCACATGGCAGTAGTGAAGGCGAAACTACAAATGCGCTGGAATATAAAACGATGATTGAAAAAGTAGTAGAATTATACGGGCCTATCAATAATTTTATTGCACACTCTTTTGGAGGGCTTGCTGTATGTCTTGCGCTGGAAGAAATGCTGCCTTCTGACAATATCAAATTGGTATTAATAGCGCCAGCTACTGAAACCACTACCGCTATTAACACCGTTTTTAAAATGCTCGACTTGAATAATACAAAATTAAGAACGGCAGTAGATGATCACATTAATAAAATATCAGGACATAAAACAGAATGGTTCTCTATAAGAAGAGCAATAAAAAATATTAAAGCCAATATACTGTGGGTACATGATGAAGACGATGATATTACGCCCATTTCTGATGCGCTTAAGGCAAAGGAAGATAAAATTCCGTATGTTACTTATATAATAACAAAAGGGCTTGGCCACCGCAAAATATACCGGGATGAGACCGTGAAAAAAGCGGTGATGGATTTTTTATAGCCATCATTTAAAAATTGATTTTTCCAGTAAAAATTTTGATTTTTCAATTTTAAACTAATATTGCAGAGATTTGGTCAATGCTGATATAGCTTGTTATTTAAAATAAAAATCAGCTAAAACCGTTATTCAGCTTATATTCTGTGGCTTTATTATTGCAATAAAATAACGCAGTAACGAACAGGAAGCGCTGAGTAAAGAACTAAATGTACATCCCGATAGTTATCGGGAGAGTGACCTGCCTACCGACAGGCAGGCACAACAAAAGTTGAGTAAAGAACTGAAGTTGGTAACACAAAAAAAGAATTATGGCAAAAAATTTATTGATAGTAGAGAGTCCCGCAAAAGCAAAAACAATTGAAGCAATCCTTGGAAAAGATTTTGAGGTAAAAAGTTGCTATGGCCACATTCGTGATCTGGAAAAAAATGATATGGGCATAGATATCAATAATAATTTTACGCCAAAATATATTGTACCAGCAGAGAAAACGAAAGTGGTAAATGAACTGAAAGCAATTGCAAAGAAAAGTGGCGAAGTATGGCTGGCTTCGGATGAGGACCGTGAAGGAGAGAGTATTAGCTGGCATTTGGCAGAGGTTTTAAAACTCGATCCAAAAACAACCAAGCGGATCGTTTTTCATGAGATCACAAAACCTGCAATAGAAAAAGCGGTACAAAATCCACGGACAATAAATATGGACCTGGTAAATGCACAGCAGGCCAGGCGTGTACTTGATAGAATCGTAGGTTTTGAACTAAGTCCGGTATTGTGGCGTAAGATCGGGCAAGGTAGTCTTAGTGCTGGCCGTGTACAAAGCGTTGCGGTAAAATTAATTGCAGAAAAAGAAAGGGAGATAAATAATTTTAATGCTGTAAGCAGTTTTAAAATAGAAGCGTCTTTAGCAGCCACTGACTTAAATAATAAAACAGTTTCATTTAAAGCAGAAGGCCCAAGATATAATGAAGCAGCAGATGCAGAAAAATTTCTGGAAAGTTGTATTGGGGCAAAATATACGGTAAAAGATGTACAGGTAAGGCCTGGAAAACGTACGCCGGCAGCACCTTTCACTACTTCTACATTACAACAGGAAGCCAGCCGAAAAATGGGCTATGGCGTAAGCAAAACAATGTTGCTTGCACAAAGATTATATGAAAGCGGTAAGATAACTTATATGCGTACCGATAGTGTGAACCTGGGCGAAACTGCAATGGATGCCATTAAAACTGAAATAAATAAAAGTTGCGGTAACGATTACCTGCAAATAAGAAAATACAAAAATAAAAATGAAAGTGCGCAGGAAGCTCATGAGGCTATCCGTCCAACGTACATGGAAAATCATACGGTGAATGATCCGGAATTAAATCGTTTGTATGAGTTGATCTGGAAACGTACCATTGCATCGCAAATGAGTGATGCAGAATTTGAAAAAACAACTGCTAAAATAAATATCAGTACTAATAACCAGGAGCTAACCGCAACCGGTGAAGTGTTAAAATTTGATGGCTTCTTAAAAGTTTACCTTGAAAGTACAGATGAAGAAGATAGTGAAGAAGATGAAAGCAGGTTGCCAAACCTTGCAGTGGGACAGGCTTTGGAGTTTAACCAAATGACTGCAACAGAAAAATTTACAAAAGCGGGTGCAAGATATACGGAAGCATCCCTTGTAAAAAAACTGGAAGAATTAGGCATTGGCAGACCGAGTACCTACGCTCCTACTATATCCACTATTATTAAAAGAACTTACGTGGAGAAAAAAGATAAGGAAGGCACCAGAAGAGAATTCCGGGTATTGCAATTAAAGAATGATGCAATAAAAAAATTGACTGAAACAGAAAATACCGGCGCAGAAAAATCAAAATTGTTCCCTACAGATCTTGGTTTGGTGGTGACAGATTTTTTAAATCAGCATTTTAAAAATGTAATGGATTATTCTTTTACAGCCAATATAGAAAAAGAATTTGATGAGATTGCGGATGGCAAAATGGTATGGAATAAAATGGTGAGTGATTTTTACAAACCTTTTCATACCGGTGTAGAATATACGCTGGAAACTGCTGAACGTGCGGTTGGTGAAAGAGTATTGGGCGTTTCTGAAGATGGAAAACCGATCACTGCAAGGATGGGCCGCTACGGACCAATGGTGCAGATAGGTGCACAGAATGATGAAGAAAAGCCAAAATTTGCAAAACTGAAAGCATCGCAGAGTATTGAGACTATCAGCATGGAAGAAGCACTGGAGCTTTTTAAGTTACCATTAATGTTGGGTGAGCATGAAGGCATGGAAGTCTCCGTAAATATCGGCCGCTTTGGCCCGTATGTAAAATGGGGTGAGCAGTTTATTTCTTTACCAAAAGGTGAAGAGCCAACTGAAGTAGATCTATCAAGAGCTGTAGAAGTGATAAATGCAAAACAGGTAGAAGATGCGCCGATAGGTTTTTATGATGAGAAACCTATCACAAAAGGCAAAGGAAGATTTGGTCCATTCATTAAATGGAATGATATTTTTATAAATGTGCCAAGGGCTTATAATTTTGATGAGCTTACACAAAAAGATTGCGATGAACTGATCGCTAAAAAAATAGACAAAGAAAGCAACCGGTTTATACAACAATGGCCGGAAGAAAAGATCGCTATTGAGAATGGCCGCTGGGGTCCATTTATACGCTGGGGCAAAAAGATGCTGAAGCTTGGCCTTAACCCGGAAAACAAAAAAACAACTCCCGAAGAAGCCGCAACGCTTTCATTGGAAGAGGTGAAGAAAATGATTCTATTACAGGAACCAAAAGCATTTGATAAAAAATCATCAGCTAAGAAAAAAACGGGCGCAAAAAAAACAGCGCCGAAGAAGGCTGCTGCAAAAAAGAAATAATACAAACAATAAAGTTCAAGCCATCATTTATTGAATATATTGTTCGGTAAATATTGGCCTGATATTTTTATTTTACAGGAGAAACACTGATTGCAGCGCCTCCCCCATTTGCCAACCGTATATTTAAAATAGTTTCAGCACTAACTTTTACTTTTTCAATTTTATATGCTTCAGGATTCTTTTGCCAGTCTGCATTTGCTGCATCTTTATAAATAGTGGCAATGTATTTTTTATTTTTATCCAGGAAATTTAAAGGCATTACAGCGTTGCGGCTATGGCTACCCGTTATAGCACCCAAGAACCATTCATCCCCGTTCTTTTTCTTTCTTGCTATCGAAACATATTCGCCTGGTTCAGCTTCAATGATCTTGGTATCATCCCAATCTACCGGTACATCTTTAATAAACTGGAATGCATCCATGTGAGCTGCATAGTTTTCCGGAAGATCGGCAGCCATCTGCAACGGGCTATATATTGTTACATATAGCGCCAGTTGTTTTGCAAGCGTTGTGTGTACCTGCCTTGTACTATCCGATGAATAAAAACGCAATTTAAAAATGCCGGGAGTATAATCCATCGGGCCACCCATCAGCCTTGTAAAAGGTAAAATAGTTTCATGACCCGGTGCATTGCCCGTGCTGAATGCATTGTATTCATTGCCCCTGGCAGCTTCGCTGGCCATCCAGTTTGGCCAGGTACGCTGCAGTCCCGTAGGACGTGACGGCTCATGTACGTCTATCATTATTTGGTAAGACGCTGCCTTTTCCGCCACACGTTCATAATGCTGCATCATCCACTGCCCATCATGAAATTCTCCCCTTGGAATTATTTTTCCTACATAACCCGTCTTTACTGAATTGTAGCCATTGTTTTTCATGAAACGGAATGCTGTATCCATCTTTCTTTCATAATTTGTAGCCGAGCCGGAAGTTTCATTGTGCATGATCATCTGTACATTTTTTGATGCAGCGTATTCATGCAATTCTTTCACATCAAAATCCGGATAGGGTGTTACAAAATCAAAAACATTTTCTTTCCAGTTGCCAAACCAATCTTCCCAACCGGTATTCCAGCCTTCTACAAGTACGCCATCAATTCCATTTGCTGCTGCAAAATCAATGTAACGTTTTACATTTTTTATATTGGCGGAATGTTTATTATTAGGAATAAGATTACCTGCCTGGTCTGTGCTGTCCGGATAGTCAGAATATTTCCAGCCGCCAATATTGGTCTGCATCTCCCACCATACGCCCACAAATTTCATCGGTTTTATCCATGAAGTATTTTTGATCTTTGATGGTTCATTGAGATTGAGGATCATTTTGGAAGCAAGTATGTCTGCAGCTTTATCACTTACAATAATTGTACGCCACGGCGTGCTGAAAGGCGTATGAACATAGGCTTTATCGCCAACAGGCCCTGGCACTAATGCACTTGTAAGATGATGTGTTTTAGTATCAACATTAAGCTGCATGGCTGGATAATTTACCTGTGCTGCTTCATGAATATTTATGTAAAGTCCATCCTCTGTTTTCATCATTAGTGGTGTCTGCACGGCATACCTATCCGGGGCCGTGCGTACAGCAATGGCAGTGCTTCTTTCAACAACAGGCTTATTGTCAACCTGGCTGATCAATGATGTCGTGTATTCATATTCGTTCGTATCATAGTCCCCGGGTATCCAAAAAGTTTTATGATCACCCGTGAGATTAAATTGTGTCAGCTCATCTGAGATCACAAAATAAGCAAGACCTGCTTGTTTTGGAAAAACGCACCGAAAGCCGACTCCATCTTCAAATACACGAAAGACTATATCAAGTAATTTTTTATTAGTATTCTGTTGAAGATGAACAATAAGTTGTTCATAATTATTGCGAATATTTTTCACTTCTCCCCATACAGGCTGCCAGGTTTCATCAATCTTTTTTCTTTCTGTAGATAATAACTTAAACGAATGATAAAAGCTACTGTCATCTTTTAGAACGAACCCCAAAGTAGAAGGATCAATAATGATTTTTTCTTTATAACGTACACTGTATGTCGGTCTGCCATCCGCATCCACATTGAATCTCAGCTTTACGTTATTAAATTGTACATCCGTAGTTTTAATATTTTGTGCACTCGAACACTGGCTCATCATGAATATGACACACAGGCATGCAGCTATTTTTTTTATAATGATCATTTTACTATCAGTTGGTAGTTAAAAGTTTTTTTTCAACATCATACTCCCTAAATAATTGTTTATAATAAGCTTCTGTTTCATTGCTGTAAGAATAGGTAAGCCTGTCTGTACGAAATGGTTTATCTGTGATAAATTCAGGCAGCGAAAAAGATATAAAGGTTTTACTATTACGTTCTACTGAAATTTTTAAAGGACCAATCTTTGATTTAAATTTAGATATCCTCATACCTTTATTGACTGTCATTGTATCATTATTTAATATAAGAAGGGCATCTTCAGAAAGTATTGTTACTACTTCTATTCCATCTTCCCACTCCGGTTTACCAGCTCCTTTTTCAACATAGATAACCGGAATATTAAATGGCGAAGGTTTTACATCAGCCGGGTATTTTTTAAAGAAAACAATTGCTTCTTCTTTCTGTTCTGACGTAGTGTTTTTTTGCCAGATATTTTTATAATATTTCAGCAATAACGAGAAGCCATCATTGTGATTACTTTCAGGTGCAAGATGATGGCCTTCGGGATAATCATTCCAGGTGATAACATTTATGATCGGTACATCTTTTTCAATATTAAATTCCATCATCTTCCTGAAATTGTAAGAAAGGCCGGTAACAATTGCCTTGCGTTCAATGTGACCAAGACCTGCCTGTACTGCTTTTGCAGCGCTTAGTATATCCCAGGTACCAGGCTTTAAAATCTTTGAAGTATAAAAATCCGGGAAGACAGAACCGGTGAATGTGCGATTACGTTCTTTACAGGTATTTGCTACAAAATTACCAGTGTAATTTTTTTTATAAGGTAAAGTCCAAAGCCAGGTGGCGGGAAAATAATCAAGATAACTATTCAATTCATTTTGACTTATATCTTTATTAATGGAGAAGATACACGCAAATTTTTCATTCACATCGTCTCCAAGTTTTTTGAAAGCCCTGGCTGCATAATAAGCTTCCGGAAAAGGTGCATTGTCCGGCACATCCGCCAGTTGTTCGCCATACCATAAATAAATGATTAGCCTGCCATCGGGTGTGCGAAGCCAATGCTCATTATTATGCCCGGCCTCATTCATAATTGAATTGATGCGTTGTGAAAAATTACTGATCTTTTGTGCTTCATTTGAACCCGAAGGATGTGAGATGCAGAAAGTAAATTTAAAATCGATCTTTAATTTATCTGCAACACGCAGGTAAGCTTTTATAATGTTATCGCTTCCATTATCATTGAGGGTATAATAAAATTGGAATCCATCAATGCCTGCCTTTTTTGCTGCAATCATTTCAAAAGCTACTGCTTCCTCAAGGGAAACATTTCTTAAAAATGAGTCGCTTAAAACATTTACCTGTGTAAGACCACCAATTGCTGCAGTAGCATTATTGTACCTAGAATAATATTCCGGGTTACAGCCATCTTCAAAAGGATGATCTTTATAGCGGATAATATTCGTCATACAATGCGCCATCACAATTTTTTTATTTGTAATTGGCAGGCTTAGCTCCGCAATATTTTTCAGATCATCCTGCGAATACACGCAGGTACTGATGCCCAACAATGGAAACAAATAGACAAATATTTTTAGGTATGAAGTTGTAAATTTCATGCAGCATGTAATTAGTAATGGATAAATAAAGTGGGACGAAACTTACTAACGCCCCACATTTATCCGATTATTGCTTGAGAAAAAAAACAAGATTAATATCCAGGATTTTGTTGTCCTGATATCTGTGAATTTGTATTTATTTCATCGCTTGGTATAGGGAAAGAATAAGATCTTCCATCGCTCCAGCGGCTAGGTGTATTGTTTGGTAATAGATTGCCATAAAAAGTTGCTTCGCCCTGGCCAATGCGCCATCTGCATACATCAAACCACCAATGCCCTTCTGCAAAAAGCTCTGCATACCTTTCATAACGTAAAGGGTTATTCGCCAGGTTTGCATCTGTTGCTTTTGTTGGCGAAGTAATACTTGCATAGTCATAAGGAGATGCTGCATTAACAGGCTGGTCGTAAGCCCGGCGATGCACTTTATTCAGATATTCTAATCCAACAGGTACTTCGCCTGAATTGATACATGCTTCGGCATATAAAAGATAAACATCGGCAAGGCGCAACAGGTAATAGTTTGCACCATCAGCCTGCTTTATATCATCCAGGTGAGAATCAAGTGTTTCATATTTTTTGTAGCTCCATCCTTCGTAATCACTTGTCGGAAGATTTACAGATTTTGCCACAGGTCGCCTGTTTCCCCAGAAATAAACTGTATCGAACCAGGGCTGCAACGCACATACATACAAACGTGGATCTACGGTTTTGTCTGCACGAAATGCAAGAGAAGCTGCAGTGTATGCAGGATCAGGTATCATTTTAATATTACCCAGGTTTTCCCCCCACGCCGGTACAAAAGCCGGGTTTGGCACTAAAGTATATTTTGGTATATTAAAACCAAAACGCAATAAATTTTTATCCTGTACACATTCATTTGCATACCCCATTCCGAATCCACCAGTACCCTGGTCATTAAGACCAGATGGTGCCCATATCAATCCCTGGCTTGTGGTAAGATTTTTATTTGGGGAGCCGCCAAAGATTCCATAATCGGCTGCAACCCTGTCCACATTTATCTCAAACAAGGACTCTTCATTAAATTCACTGTTCACATTATTATTCAGGTTCGTTCCAACATTAGAATTAAATGCCATTTTGTATTTACTGAAAGACATTAATTTTTTCCCGCTATTATCGATCACATCTTTCAATACTATTTTCGCATTGGCCCAATCCTGTGTGAATACGTAAGCCTTTCCTAGCAGGGCTTTTGCTGTCCAGTCTGTAACCCTTCCCTGGTATATGGCAGGCCATTGTACGCCTTGTAATAATTCAGCAGATTTTTTCAGATCACTTATTATCTGGTCCCACACTTCTTTTACAGTGCTTCTTGGCTTTTGTGTTTCTGCCAATGATTTTGCAATAGAAGTAAAAATCGGAACTCCCTTTTTATCTCCACCAACTCCACCGGCGCCCATATAGCTTTCGCCAAAAAAACATTCCAGTTGAAAATAATAATATGCTCTCAGAAACAATGCTTCACCACGGATATAATTTACCTGTGGAAGTTCAGATGCAGGCATAAAATTAGCCTGGTAAAGGTCTGCTCTTTCCAATGTTGCATTGGCATCTTTTACCCCAACATAAAAACCCGTCCAGCAATTATTCACTAACTGGTTAGAAGGTTTAAGATCATTGTATTCCATATCATTCCAGTAATCCTGGCCACCATAGCAAAGTGCAGAAGTGTGCTCTGAGGCTGAAAATGTTTTACACAATAATTGAAAACCACTTAATTGTTCTGAGCGGTAGTTTGCATAACCTGCACCTAACACAGATGTTAGTTCACTAAGTGTGGTGGGATATGCGCCGCTACTATACGAATCCAGTTTAGCTACATTTTTAGGATCTTTCGTACATCCTGCAACAGATGCGGTAACGATCAGTAAGTAAATTATTTTTTTATACATGACATCAAATTTTTTAGATCAGTAAATATTTTTTAGAAACTAAAATCAACACCAAAAGAATATGTTTTTGCACTTGGGTATTTGAACGGAGCGTCTAACCCACGTGTGGTAGTACTTCCGGAACCAAAAATATCCTGGCTGCCTAATTCCGGATCTATCCCTTTATATTTTGTAATAGTAAAAAGATTGTTTCCCATAACAAACACACGGGCATTTGTGATCTTTGCACGTTGCAACATATTTGGTGAAAAATTATACCCTATTTGTAGATTTTTTAATTTGATATAACTTCCGTTTTCTACAAAATAACTGCTGGCATTTGTATAGTTTCCATTAGGATCTGGACTGTAGGTTGTACCATTTAATACACCAATCCTTGGCTGAGATGTTAATTGGTTGGTACCAAGAAACGATGCGCCAAAAACTTTTGAAGTTGTATTCCCATCTGACCATAATGATTCTTCATAAGGTCTTACACCGTTATAAAGATCTACACCTGCTACACCGGTAAACAGTAATGCAACATCAACGCCTTTCCAGCTTAGATTGATAGAAGCACCATAAGACAATTTAGGCCATGGATTGCCTATCACCGTCCTGTCTGCATCTGTAATAAATCCATCTTTATTTACATCAGCATAAATAAGATCACCCACATTTGCTCTTTTAGGACTTGCCGTAGACCCCTGCTGTGGATGAGCATCTATCTGTGCTTCTGTAGCATAAATACCTTCTACTTTATAGCCATAGAACTGACCAAAAGGATTACCCGCAATTGTATTGGTTAATGGTTGATTTACCCAGATACCAAAAGTGCTGTTACCATAATTATTATTACCATTTTTGATAGGATTATTATTTACACCATCAAGATTGGTCAATTTATTTTTATTGAAAGTACCGGTAAGGGATACACTATAATTAAAATCTTTATAACTGTTTTTATAACCCAGCATAAGATCAACACCATGGCTTTTCATGGAACCAATGTTTGTAGTAAATGGTTGTGTAATACCAACACTGATAGGTATGGGCAAACTGTACAGCATATCTGTAGTAGCTTTATTATACCAGTCTGCGCTGAAATATATTTTACCATTAAACAATTCTCCATCTAAGCCAATATTTGTTTCTTTTACATTTTCCCATTTGATATTTGCATTGCTTAAAATATTCTGTGTATAGTTAAGAGATGCGGGACCACCGGGAGTATAGTTCTGTGCATTGATAGCATCGTAAGACGACTGGAAAAGATAGGCCGGTATATTGCTGTTCCCTAACTCACCATAACT